>SLPR01000123.1 GCA_007131895.1 Bacteroidales bacterium
GAGCCCTACAAAGCCATTTATGTGGAAAGCAACCGCAAACATCAGAAGGCTACTCCCCTGGCAGAAGATAAGGGCCCAAGGGATCATGAACAGGATGAATTCCCTTTCTGATTCATCCTTTTTGCAATAGCTTAATTCAGCTATCAGTTTTCTGCACTCTGTATCAAATGGCAAAAAGGCGTTTTATACCCTGAATCCGCTCTGACAACCAGCGTTAATATGGTATTTTTTGTCTTTCAGAAGAGTTTATTTTGATACCGTTACGACTTAGGGTTTTTCTTGTAAGGCTTCCAGCCTCCATAACATAGGGTTATGACCGAAACCATTGAAAATATTGATATCTGAGTAACTACTAAAGTTTTGTTAACTTTTTAACAACCAATAGGTTTTTGGAGTATTATCATTAATTTTACCACACAAACAAAAGCACACATATTATGACTCGCCAGATAAAAATTCGCGATCTGACTCTGAGGGATGGTCAGCAATCACTTTTCGCCACACGAATGACCCAGGCCCAGGTTGACAGGGTATTGCCACTTTTTAAAGAGGCCCGGTTTTATGCCCTGGAAGTATGGGGTGGGGCCGTTCCTGATTCCGTTATGCGTTATCTCAACGAAGATCCATGGGAAAGGCTTGAAAAAATCAAAGCCGGCATTGGTGATTCTTCCAAATTGACCGCCTTGTCGCGTGGCAGGAATCTGTTTGGCTACAATCCCTATCCCGATAGTGTGATAGAGGGATTTAACCGCAATGCCATACAATCCGGAATCGACATCATGCGCATATTTGATGCCCTTAATGATGTAGACAATATGCGCTCTACCATTAAATACGTGAAAGAAAACGGGGGTATTGCCGATTGCACCGTTTGTTATACCGTCGATCCACGTTTCACCAAGAAGGAAAGGCTGATGGGGTTTCTGAAAGGAAAGCCCCTGCCCCAAAAAATATTTACCATTGAGTATTTTGTCAACAAGGCCAAAGAACTTGAAGCCCTGGGGGCTGATATGATTACTATCAAAGACATGGCGGGGCTTATTCCCCCTGTCAAGTCAGGTATAATTATCAAGTTGATGAAAGAGGAAATCGGTATACCTATTGACTTTCATACCCATTCCACTCCGGGTTACGGCCTGGCATCCATACTCACTGCCATAATGAACGGTGCTGACATTGTAGATACCTGCATGCTTAATTTTGCCGGGGGGCCGGCGGCACCAGCATTTGAGGTAATCCAGATATTCTGTAACAAACTGGGCATTGATACCGGAGTGAACCTGTCGGTAATAGCCCCAATCAACAGGGAACTGGCAGAAATAAGAAAAGAACTGGCAGACTTTGATTCTTACCAGATCTTCCCACGTGAGTTTGATGTTGAAAATGATATGTTACCGGGAGATATTGAAGCTTTGTTTGACAGGGCAATAGAACTTGCTGATGCCAAAAAGGAAAGGGAACTGCTGGAAACTACCCAGGCTATCGAAAAATATTTCAATTTTCCTCCACCCAATGAAAATGTCAGATTGGCGGAAGTGCCCGGCGGGATGTACACCAACATGCTGGCCCAGTTGAAACAACTCAAGCTGGAACAATTACTGCCCAGAGTATTGGAAATCATACCCAGTGTGAGGCTGGCAGCCGGTTGTCCACCGCTGGTGACCCCCACCAGCCAGATCGTTGGCGTACAGGCGGTAAACTGCATCCAGGATGAGATCAAGGGCAATCCCATGTATACCAGTAAATCCATCCAGTTTGTGAACCTGGTAAAAGGTGCTTACGGCAAAACACCCACACCCATCGACCCGGCATTTCGCAAGAAAATTACAGGTTCTCCCAAAGAACAGCCTTACGACCCTGCTCAATATAAGAAACAGGAAAATCCCACCCTTGATGAATTTGGCGGCGTAAAACTGGCAGCCAATGAAAAAGAAGAACTGCTGCTGGAGTTGTTCCCTGCTGTTGCCAATAGCTTTCTGCAAAACAGGATTGAGAAAAAGTATATGGCCGAAGTCAATGCCCTGGAAGAAGAAAAAAGGGAAAAGCACCGCAAGGCAAAAGAAGCTTATGAGAAGCTTTCAGACGAAGAAAAACGCAAAAAGCTGGAAGAGGGTTTGTACAATTTCGAATGGACAACCTACAAACGAGGAGAATCGAACGACGATAAATAGGTGGTCTATAGGGTTGTTTTTATCCAGTAAAGGATTGATGAATTACTCATGCAGCGAGGCTTGTCGCCTGCTATGATTAAACCTGATAATTATAATAAAACACCCTGAAAGTGTGATTTTGATACAGCCCTGACCATTGGTACAGCAACCACTGATTAGGGCTGCATTGGTTTTACTTTTTCAGGACAGACTTGAAGTAGCTGATGGTTTCCTGCAAACCTTCTTCCAGTTCAATTTTGGGTTCCCAGTCGATGATGCTTTTAATTCTGGAAATATCGGGCTTACGCTTGAGCGGATCATTTTCCGGCAGGGGTTTGTAAATAATTTTGGATTTTGCTCCGGTCATCTTTACCACCAGTTCTGCCAGTTGCTTGATGGTAAATTCATGCGGGTTACCAATATTAACAGGGCCGATCTCCGTGTCCGGGGTTTTCATGAATTTTACCATGGCATCCACCAAATCGTCCACATACTGAAAGCTCCGGGTCTGCAAGCCATCCCCGTAAAGGGTAATGTCCTTGTTTTGCAAAGCCTGGATAATGAAGTTGGAAACTACCCTGCCATCGTTGGGTTGCATTCGCGGGCCATAGGTGTTGAAAATACGGATGATTTTGATTCGCACTTTATTCTGGCGGTGGTAATCGCTAAACAATGTTTCTGCACATCTTTTTCCTTCATCATAGCAAGAACGGATACCGATAGGGTTTACATTTCCCCAGTATTCTTCTACCTGTGGATGAACTTCAGGATCGCCATAAATTTCGCTGGTGGAAGCCTGCAGCACTTTGGCCCGCATACGCTTGGCAAGGCCTAACACGTTGATGGCCCCCATTACCGATGTTTTGATGGTTTTGATGGGATTGTACTGATAATGCACCGGTGAGGCAGGGCAGGCCAGATTGTATATTTCGTCTACCTCCAGAAAGAACTCCCTGGTGATATCGTGACGAATCATTTCGAAATAGGGATGGGGGATCAAGTGGCGGATGTTATCTTTGGAGCCGGTGAAATAATTGTCCAGAGCAATAACTTCGTGGCCTTCACTGAGGAGCTTCTCACAAAGGTGGGATCCTATAAATCCGGCACCCCCGGTTATCAGTATTCTTGACATAGCGATTCGTATTAAAATTTGTGCAAAGTAACATATAATTTGGCAATTGAAGGAAGGTTGTTGTTTTATATTATTTTTGTGTTGAAATAATCTTTTGAAAAGCATCGTTTCTAATCCAAAACCCCTGTATAAATGAAGTTTTCCGGTAATTTAACACGCATTACATTCATTCTGGTATTTATGACCTTTCCACTATTAGTGCACAACACGCTGGCCAGTATTATCCCCGAACCTGTGAAGATGGAGAATCGGAGGGGCAACTTCAGGGTGCAGGGTAGCATTGATTTATCAGTTCCAAAGGAGCATCAGCCACTGGTAGCTCATGGCCAATACCTGAAGGAATATCTTGAGCGTATTCCCGGTGTATCGGTCAATGTGAAGCAATTCGGTGAAGGGCAATCCCTGCCCGAGCAGGGCATTTTACTCACTCTCAATCCTGAAATGGGTAAACCTGAGGGATACATTCTTGATGTCTCTTCACAACGTATAACGATAACAGGAAATGATGCAGCCGGTGTTTTTTATGGTATGCAGAGTTTGCGACAATTGTTACCTGCAGAAACCGAAAACCCTGTTAAAGCTGCTACCCTTTCCCGCGTCCGCATTTCCGGAGTGTATATTGAAGATTATCCCCTGTTTTCTTACCGGGGGATGCATCTGGATGTGGCGCGCCATTTTTTTGATGTGGATTTCATCAAGAAGTATCTTGATTTGATGGCAATGCATAAAATGAATACGTTTCACTGGCATCTCACCGAAGATCAGGGCTGGCGTATTGAAATAAAAAAATATCCCTTGCTTACGGAAGTTGGGGCCTGGCGCAAAGAAACCCTCATTGGCCATGGCAGTCGTCCTCCCTTTGAGTTTGACGGACAACCTTACGGTGGCTATTATACGCAGGATGAAATCCGCGAAGTGGTTGCTTATGCTGCTAAACGTCACATTACGGTCATCCCCGAGATAGAAATGCCCGGCCATGCTACAGCGGCTCTGGCTGCATATCCGGAGCTGGGATGTACTGGCGGGCCCTATGAAGTAGAAACCCGGTGGGGTATTTTTGAAGATGCTTTTTGTGCCGGTGATGATTATACTTTTGAATTCCTGGAAAATGTTTTAGCAGAGGTAGTTGAATTGTTTCCTTCTCAATACATTCATATAGGTGGCGACGAATGCCTGAAAAACCGATGGAAAGAATGCCCAAAATGCCAGGAACGCATCCGTGAAGAAGGACTGGCTGATGAAGATGAACTACAAAGCTACTTTATACGCAGGATTGAAAAGTTCCTGCTTTCCAAAGGACGCAATATCATTGGCTGGGATGAGATACTGGAAGGGGGACTGGCCCCTGAGGCTACGGTAATGTCGTGGAGGGGCGTTAGAGGAGGGATTGAAGCCGCACGCATGGGCCATGATGTGATCATGACACCCGTGAGTCATTGCTATTTTGATTACTACCAGGCAGATCCTGCCACCGAACCCCTGGCCATCGGAGGATATCTTACCCTCAGACAGGTTTATACTTTCAATCCTGTACCTCCCGAGCTCAACAAAGAAGAGGCAAAATATATTCTGGGCGGACAAGGAAATGTATGGACCGAGTACATAAAAACTTCGGACCATGTGGAATACATGGCATATCCCCGTGCTATTGCCCTGGCAGAAGTGCTATGGTCTCCAGCGAATAAACACGATTTTGAAACATTTCAGAACCGCCTGCAAAATCACCTGGCCAGGCTGGATGTGATAGGAGTAAATTACTTCAAGTAGCTCTCAACTTCTCAACTCGTCAACTTCTCAACCCAATTCTACATTCTGAAATCTGAATTCTAAATTCCTAATTCCTAACCCTGCTTTCCCGCGTCCAGGCGGTTGACCTTCCAAGAAACCTCATGCCCATAACATATCCTTTAATTTTGAGGGTGTTGTTCCCGTCGAACCACATGTAGGCACTGTAGGTTTTACCGCTTTCAGGATCGTAGATGGTTCCGTCAACCCATTCTTCAGAAGAGCTTTTGTATCCGAAATCGTTCAATAAGGTAATGCCTTTCAAGGGGCGGCTGCGCAGGCTGCGATCGGGATTGTCTTTGTCGGTTTTTACCTTGCCGTTTTCATCCAGGGGCTCTTTTAGCCATACCAGCTTTCCTTCATACTTGCCCGATGAGTTTTTATAAATTTCTACCTGGGAGTTTTTGTTTTCTGTAAGCCATATACCAACTACCTTGTCTGCCTGTGCTTTAAGCTGCAGACTTGCAAACAAAAGGAACAAGGAAAGGATGCAAAATTTTTTCATAAGAATGGTTTTGGGTTTGTGAAAAAATAAGTTGAACTAAACGATTGTGTAAAAGTAGTTTTTTTCGCTAAATGTAAAAAATTTGTTCTTTTTCAAAAGGATTTTTTTTGTGTGAATTGGGAATGATTGACACTATATTAGGTCGTTGTTAATAGATTCCTCCCTTGTGGTCGGAATGACAAGTTCTGTGAGTTTTAAGAAGAGGTGGGGGTGGGAAAAGGGCGCGCAGCGCCCTTTTCCCGCCCCCACCTTAAAGAATTATGTCCATGTCATTCCAGGCGCAACGAAGTGGAGC
>SLPR01000244.1 GCA_007131895.1 Bacteroidales bacterium
AAGATGGGTGGCTATATCCTGCATACCGGGGGGGATTGTTTTTAGCTCGAGGATATACCGGTGACTTGTTTGGTTGGCCTGGTTAAAAAAGGATATAAAGTGCTCCAGCTGGGTTTGCCGTTTTTTGGGTAATCTTTTTATTTGAATGATGTGAGATACATGTGTAAGGTAGTTGATAAAATCACTTTCTACCTGTACCGGTTTTTTATCATAGAGGTTGATAACCTTTCTGTCTACCTTAACTGCCATATAGGGTATTTCAGCAACATTGTACCCCAGGATGTAAATGGCGATTATGGGATATATGCCTTTTGTATTGTATTCAGGGCGCTTATTTTCCTGAACAGTCGACGCTCCTGAGCGATAGGCGGCTGCCAGGTAATTTCGGAATCGTTGCAGATCGGTACTGTATTTTGATTTTTGCAGCTCAATGAGCACCGTTTCTTTATTTCCTTCTTCAGTTTCAATGGTAGCGATAAAATCAAGCCTGTAAAATTTCAACAGACGGGTTTCGTCGTAAGCTGTGGTTTCCTGTGATTTGAATTCAATCTCGAAAACTTTCTTCTCCAGGATGATCTCCAATACCCTGCGTGCAATTTTCTTGTTTTGCATCAGGTATTTAAATGCGGTGTCGTATATGGGGTTGATAATGTGCATAATAAACGGGATAAGTCAAGTAGTAAAAATACAAAATATCCACAAAAAAGTCAATGATTTATCTTTCGATATCAATGCCAATTTCTTTTAAAAGCAAAGAGGCATTGAATGTATTGCAGACCCCGGTTTTGAGCTTATAGTCAAATTTCATTTTGTTATTATCGTCAATGATAATATCAAAATAGTAATTGGTAATTTTCTGTGGGTAGCTTTTCTGCATTTCAGCCAGTTCGAGGTTATGGGTGGCTATTACTGCCGGCACTTTATAGTTGATCAATTCGCGTGTGATTGCCATGCTACCCTTTGCTTTATCTGCGGAGTTGGTGCCACGCAACAATTCATCCAGCAGCAGAAGCACATTGTTGTCTTCTCTCACACTTTCCAGTATTTTTTTCAACCTGAGTATTTCCCTGTAAAATGTACTGGTATTTTCGCTTAATGAATCGGTAATGGTAAGGTAGGTCATGATACGGAATAGGCTGATGTGGAGTTTGTCTGCACAAACCGGTGCACCCGCCTGAGCAAGGATGATATTTACCCCCAGGGTTCTCAAAAAAGTACTCTTTCCGGCCATATTCGAACCGGTCACAATGGTGATGAAAGAACCTTCGGCCCATTGAAAACTATTGCTGACCCGTTCTTTTTCTGCAATCAGCGGATGGCCCATTTCTCTGCCCGACAGTTCGAACTTATTTTCGGTAAATTCGGGATAGTTCCATTGGGGATGATTGTTTTCCAGGTTGGCCAGACTTATGAGTGCTTCCAGCTTTCCGGCTACTTCAAACCAAAGATGGGTTTTGGATGCGTACTTGTCAAACCATGCAGATATTTTTATACATGTTAAAATATCCCAGATAAAGAAATAATTGAGGATGGCCCCAACTATCATATTGAGCGAATAGTCCAGTTTTTTGCTTAAACCTTGTAAGTAGGCGATGGCGGTGGTGGCATTGTTCTTCTCCAGCAAGAGGTCTTCCTGAAGATTTTTAAGGTAGGGTGCCGAAAATTCTTCCGCTTCCAGAGTGGTAAGCATGTGATGATAATCGATTAAGGTTTTTTCTCTTCCTTCGAGCTGGATTTTAATGGTGCTGGTAAACCGATTCATTCTGGCATTGAAAAAGTAGTTGAAAAAAACCGGCAAAAGAAGCAGGGATGCATTTAACCCTGCAAAAATGATTGCTGAAAGGGTGATGGCGAGTATGCTGAAAGAAGCAGTTATCCATATTTTTATATTATGGGGAGGCGGGAGTGTTTTTTTGATTTCAGGTAAATGCTCAGCATCAAAATCTTTGATTCTGCGTTCATAGAGTTCAACCCTGAGGTTTTCGCACCAGGATTTTTTCAGGGCAAGCTCTTTTACCGCTTGCTGTCTGGCGAGGATGGTGTCAAGTTCAGGCTCATCAGAAAGCCACCCTGTCAGTGCCTTGTTTCCGACCCCGGTGGCACAGCGATTTATGTAATGAAATAACCCTTTTTCTCCAAAAATGTCCATGTCAAGGCTATAGTCATGGTTGGGATCCCGGAATGCCAAAGCTGAATAATATTTATTTCCCTCAAGGTTGAGGCATTGTATTTCGTTTGCAAGTAACATTTTGCGGGTATTTTCCCTGGTCAGGTTTGCATGATTTTTCAAATGGATTAATACAACCTGAACAAAACCAATGGCCAGCAGCACCGTTACAGCACCAGGAATTAATTTTAATGTACTTATGCTGATAATCAATGAAATAACCAGCAAGACAAAACCCAACAGCCTCCCCATGCTTAAATAGTTGTCTCTTCTTTGCAGATATTCGATGTTCTTTTCTGTCTCCTCTATTCTTTGATGATAATAGTTGATCATATAGCCTTGGGTATTTGTTTGTTTCCAAATCTGATTTACAATGGCACAAATTTACTTAAATTGAACGCACTTCCTAACACTGTAAAAAGCAAAAGAAAACCCGGACTCTTTCTGAAGAAATCCGGGTTTTTTTGAATGCATTGAGATAATTTTATCTGGAGATAACCAGTTTTATTGCCTCTGTTTGATCATTCCCTGATAATTCAAGGATGTAGTTTCCTGCCGGTAATCCGGTAATATGAACACTTTCGTTATACAGAGCAGTAGTAATCACAAGTTTTCGACTCCACACTTTTCGGCCGTTAGAACCCAAAAGGGTCAATTGATAGCTTCCAGGCTCAAAGCCCTCCAGCTGCAGAAAAGTCCTTCCATCAAACACAGGATTGGGGAATACTTTCATTCTGCTGCTTTCGGTGGACATTTCATCAATCCCTGTGCATTCTTCCACCTCTACTTTCACGCTGGCAATTCCCGGGCATCCTTGTTCATTGCGGACAATTACCGAATACACAGTTGTGGAATCGGGACTGACAGTAATGGTTTGATTGGTATCACCAGTATTCCAGAGATAGGTTGCACCCTGGGAAGCTGTAAGTTGAACCTCTTCACCACGGCAAATGGTAACATCCTCACCGGCACTCACGTCTTCTCTGCCAATAATCGTGAAGGTTTGTGCTTCGAAGGTAAGTGGTTCAGTATTCCCCACCTTGTCTGTACTGCGAGCAAAGAAAGCCAGGGAGTCACAGCTTTCGGCCTGCACCAGCCATACCAGCTTATTTTCGCGACCAAAGAGTTCAAAGTCATTGCCGTTTGTGGAAATATACACTTCCACAAAGTCCAGACCTGAGCCTCCCGGGTCATCTTCAGCTTGAATAGTCAGCTTTACCTGGTGATCCCGGGAAATGTGCGGAAGTGCCTCAACAATGGTAGTTGGAGAGAAAGCATCCACGGTGTTGAAATGTGTATTGGTGGTAATGGGCGGGTTCAGGTCAAAATAAATATCGGCATAGTGCGAAAGGGTGTCTCCGGTAACGGTACTTTCGTGTGCCATAATGCTGAATTCCACAAACCCTTCACCCACACCTGTAGTGTCATTTACAGCCAGGAACCCTTTAAAGGGATCAATGGGAGTGGTTCCTGTAGCCGGGTCGATAGTTTCGAAAAGCCAGAATATGCGGTTGTTGTTGATATCGAGCCCTGCAACAACATCGAGAAAGTACCCTTCCTCCTGGGTAAGATCCAGTCGTTGGGTATAGGAAGCCTGGTTGGCAGGAACTTCAAAGGTATAATCGGCAAAGCCAAAGGAGCCCAATCTTACGCTCAGCGGGTTGGCATTTTCTGAAATGGGCACATCGATGCGCACGCCCTGGGCGGGTGAATCAGCAAAATCGGGGTCATTTTCGAAGTACACTGTATAATTTACGGTATTGGTTTGGGCAATAAACTGCTCATCACCAAAGCCCCAGGGACCCTGTATCTCATTAGGATCACAAGGCCTGACAACCAATGCACATAATACACCATCCATCCCGGTAATCTCCACACCCCCTAATACCATTCCGCATCCTACAATTGCAGTTTTACAAGCGAAGTACAGGCTGAGGGTCACAGCATAGGCCGGTGCAGCTCCAACTACAGAGGCTGTTCCTCCAATAACCAGCATAGCTGCTGCCACGCCGCATGTAATTGCAGTGGCGCAATAGACAACATTAGAAAAGATTCCCCACCAATGACAGGCATTGTTAATGAAGTTTTGTCCGGAAGGGCCTTCGCAACCGTCGGCAGGGCCGGGGTTGTTTTTCTGAAGCCAGAGACTGCTGGACGCATCAAAGACATCCACCATGCCATCCGCAAATGTTGCAGATGAGGTATTATAGGATTGGGTGAAAATACAATCCGGGCAATCAAATGTATATCCAATTGTATCCTGTGCCGCCAGCAATCCTGCTTCTATAAATTGAGTATATAAGGCTTCCAGATAAGCATCCTCATTGGAAAGATAATTGATCAACTCCGCCTGCTGGGATGCTTCAAAGTTCATTTCATCAAAATAAATGGGATTGGAAAGGACGAAATCTCTTTTAGTCAAAGCATTATACGTAATCTGATCAAGATATTCCTTTTCTGTAAGTAGTTCCAGAGAATGGGAAAGACCGAATACCGGGTAGGGGAAATTCCTGAAGGTCATGCTTGCATTGGCACTTTCACCGGGCGACAAATCCCTTATCAACAAAGGAGTATATTTATAATCAGGTTCATCAAACGGACTTTGATGGATAAGATAGTCAGGAAGATCATTTAGCTGAATACCACTTAATGCTTCAACCTTTTCCCTGAGAGTTATTGTTCTCGTATCAGAGGCAATTCCCACCAGTTCATGAGCTGCCCGAAAATAGATTCTGCTATGGGTATAAGGGACATCTACATTGGAGGTATTTGTAAATACTATTCCAACCGTAGTGGGGTTCCTTACTCCGATAACTGCATTGTAAACAGGCATAAGAGTCACCTCCATCTCCCTTGCCGGTTCCACGGTTACTGCCATGGACAAAAGCTCATTTGAGTTGTCGGGGTTAGTAACCTTCAGATTGTAAACGCCTGCCGGTACTTCTTCCAGCTGCCAGCGCACCTGCAGCTCCATGCTGCTGCGAAACTGCAATATGGTGCCCTGTACCACGGTTTCATTCTCGCTATCTGTGAGTTCTGCCACTGCTCCTTCCCTGAAACCTGCTCCGTAAATCATGGAGGTAACCCGTCCCTGTCCCATAATAGCAGGGGTAATGGAGTCAATACCAAAAGGAAGGATGTCGGCCCGAATATCAATATTCTGGAAGAAAAAGTTATGACTTTTTATCTTCAAAAAGTTGTCACCTTCCAGAGTACCGGGGATGAGCAAGGTGGGAGAGGCCTTGTTGGAACCGGAGTGTCTGTAATCCCAGAAAGGGCCTGTGGGCACGTCTTCGTGGCGCATGTAAAGGGCATTTTGGGTAAAAGTGAGATTTGAATGCAGCGTTACCCTCAAATCCGCTCCCTCAGGAAGTCCGAGTCGATAATATACCGATGAATAGCCGGCCAGTGTGTCGCTTACCGTTTCGTTGAGCGGCAGCAAAGGCATAGATGACTCTATGGGCTGGTGGGCATATAGAGTGTTATTGTTAAAATCGGTTTCGGGAACAGAAAGGGTTGCATTTGCCATAACCAAGGTTTCGAACATGCCATCCTTTACCCCGGGAAAATTTTTATCAAGGGTAAAAGTTTGCGAGTCGCCGGGGTCAATAATGGAGGATAAATGTCGATTAGACCCCCACAACATGGTATTGCTGAGATCGGGAAGCAGGAGATCAGA
>SLPR01000392.1 GCA_007131895.1 Bacteroidales bacterium
GCATGCTTTCCTCAGCAGAGTATGTTTTTTTCATGGCAGAGCATCTCAGCAAAACTTCGGTGAAACGCATTATGCTTCCTGATACTTTGGGTATACTCAATCCGGAACAAACAGAACGTTTTTGCGGATTAATGGTGAACAGGTTTCCAAATACGCATTTCGACTTTCATGCCCACAACGATTATGACCTGGCCACTGCCAATGTATTTTCGGCACTGAAAGCAGGAGTAAAAGGTGTGCATACCACAGTTAACGGACTTGGAGAGCGTGCCGGAAATGTTCCCCTTGCCAGTGTAATGGGTGTGCTGAATGATCATCTGAGAATGCAAAACACTCTGGTGGAAACCAAACTTTCGCACGTATCGCGCATGGTAGAGCTCTTCAGCGGATTGCGTGTGCCGGCCAATAAACCGCTCACCGGCGACTATGTATTCACCCAATGTTGCGGCGTGCATGCCGATGGCGACAGCAAGGCCAATTTGTATTTCAATGATCTGCTGCCCGAACGCTTCGGAAGATCCCGGCAGTATGCCCTTGGAAAGACTTCCGGCAAGGCCAACATTACCAAAAATCTTGAAGAACTGGGCATTGAACTGTCGAAGGAAGATCTGTTGAAAGTTACCCAAAGAGTCATTGAACTGGGAGACAAGAAAGAAACGGTTACCATTGACGATCTTCCCTACATCATCTCCGATGTACTCAAAAGTGACAAAGTAGAGCAAAAGGTAAAACTGATCAATTACAGTCTGAGTATCGCAAAGGGGTTAAAGCCGGTTGCCTCGGTAAGTCTGTGTATTGACGATGATATCCATACCGAAACTTCGGTGGGTGACGGACAATACGATGCGTTTATGAAAGCCGTTCGGAATATCTATCTGCGACAGGAAAAGGAATATCCTGCCCTTACCGATTACCTGGTCACCATACCGCCGGGCGGAAAAACCGATGCCCTGGTCGAGACGACCATCAGCTGGGAATATCATGAGAAGGAATTCAAAACCCGTGGACTGGATGCCGATCAAACTTCCGCAGCCATCAAAGCCACCATCAAAATGCTCAATATTATTGCCGGAGCAGATGATGCCCAGGCCAAAAACATAATCAAAACTGCAAATTATCAACCACAAACTTAGTCTCAACCTTAATCCCGCATCCATCCGGTCGCGGGACTTCGCTAACGCTCAGCCTTAACCTAAACCTCAGTCCATGAATCTAAAAATCGCAGTACTCGCCGGCGACGGCATCGGCCCCGAAATAACCGAACAGGCAATTAAAGTGATCAATGCTGTTTGCCACAAAAAGAATCACACCCCTCAATATACTTACGCCCTCACGGGAGCTGCTGCCATCGACCAGGTGGGAGAACCCTATCCCGAAGAAACCCACCGGATTTGCATGGAAGCAGATGCAGTGCTCTTTGGCGCCATCGGCGATCCACGCTTCGATAATGATCCGAAAGCAAAAGTCAGACCTGAAAAGGGACTGCTGGCCATGCGCCAGAAGCTCGGACTCTACGCCAATATCAGGCCTGTCAGCACTTTTAAATCACTGGTGCACAAATCGCCTCTCAAACAGGAGCTTGTGGAAGGTGCAGATTTTGTTGCCATCAGGGAGCTTACCGGGGGCATTTATTTTGGCCGGCCCCAGGGCCGTTCGGAAGATGGGAATACTGCATACGATACGTGCGTGTACCATCGTTATGAAATTGAACGCATTGCCAAGCTGGCTTTTGAGTTTGCCCTGAAAAGGCGCAAAAAACTCACCATGGTTGACAAAGCCAATGTGCTGGCTACCTCAAGATTATGGCGCGAAACCGTTCAGCAAATGGCCCCGCAATATCCGGAAGTGGAAGTGGAATACATGTTTGTAGATAACGCCGCCATGCAGATTATCCAGGGGCCCAAAAGGTTTGATGTGATTGTTACCGAAAATATGTTTGGAGATATCCTTACGGATGAGGCCAGCGTGATTACCGGTTCACTGGGACTTTTGCCAAGTGCATCCATTGGTCTGCATACTTCTGTTTTTGAGCCCATCCATGGCTCCTACCCCCAGGCGGCCGGAAAAAACATCGCCAATCCTGTGGCTACGGTTTTATCTGCGGCTCTGATGTTTGAATACGCATTCAACCTGCCTGTTGAAGCAGAAATGATACGCAAATCTGTTGAAGCTTCACTTGAAGAAGGCGTTGTAACAGAAGATATCAACCGTGAAAAGGCATCCACCACTTCTGATGTGGGCGATTGGCTGGCAGATTTTGTTCAGAAAAACTTCTAACCCAACAAGGAAAACATGAAAGTATTAAAATTCGGGGGAACATCCGTAGGGAGCGCAGAAGCCATTCTCGCTGTAATCAGCATTGTTAAATCCATGAAGAACGATGGAAAGAAAACCATCATCGTCTGTTCTGCCATGCATGGAGTAACGGCAGACCTGGTTGATCTCATAGATAAAGCCATCAGGGGAAAGGATGTAAGTCCGGGATTGAAAGCTCTCGAGGTAAAGCATTATGAGGTGGTAAGAAAACTCCTGGAGGTTAAACGACACAACCATGCCTTGCTGGGCCTGAAGCTCTTGTTCAACGAGCTGGAAGAATTGCTGGCAGGCATCAAGGCCATTGGCGAAGCCTCCATGCGGGTGAGAGACAAAGTGCTGTCCTACGGAGAGTTGTTGTCTTGTTTTATGAACTCTCATTTCATCAACCAGAATTGTGGCAAAACCTTGTTTGTCGATACCCGCAAAATCATCCGGACAGACAGCAATTTCGGCAAGGCCAATGTCAACACCCCCATCACCCGCAAGCTGGTGCTTAAATACCTGGACGAAAACGATGCGGAGTTTTATATTTTCACAGGGTTTATCGCTTCCAATGATCAGGGTGATACCACCACTCTGGGAAGGGGTGGATCGGACTATACAGCGGCCATTGTTGCAGCTGCAACCGGTAGCAGGGAGATACAAATATGGACCGATGTGGATGGAATCATGACAGCAGATCCGCGATGGGTGAAAAAGGCTTTCTCCATTCGCCAGCTTTCTTATGACGAAGCCATAGAGCTGTCTTATTTCGGGGCCAAAGTAATCCATCCGCCAACCATGATTCCGGCTCAGGAAAAAAAGATCTCCATCATTATCAGAAACACCTTCAATCAAAAATTCCGGGGTACCCGTATAAGCCCGCGTTCTTCTACCAATGGCTCGCTGATTAAAGGAATCTCATTTATTCCTCAGATAAGCCTCATTACCTTACAGGGTAGTGGTATGGTAGGAAACAGGGGATTCAGCGGGCGGCTGTTCAAAGTGCTCGCCGACAATGGAATCAACATCATCCTCATTACCCAGGCTAGCTCTGAACACAGCATTACCCTGGCCGTCAGTCCTGCCGACCAGGAATTTGCCAGCCAGGCCCTACACAAAGAGTTTGAGCAAGAGCTGGCTCTGAAAAGAATCCGTCCGCCACAGGTTGAAAATCACCTGAGCATCATTGCTGTGGTGGGAGAGAACATGCGCCATACCAAGGGACTATCGGGAAGATTTTTCAGCGCTCTGGGACGCAGCGGGGTAAATGTGGTTGCCATTGCCCAGGGATCTTCAGAGTTGAATATTTCTACGGTGGTTGATCAGCAGGATCTCTCCAAGGCCATGAATTCAGTGCACGATGCCATGTTCCTTTCCCCAGTAAAAACCCTGAATGTTTTTTGCTGTGGAATAGGAAATATTGGGGGCACACTGCTTGGTCAGATTCAATCCAACCAGCAGTTTCTTGAAGAAAAAAGACAGGTAAAACTCAACCTGGCAGGCATCTGCAACAGCAGCAAAATGCTCATAAAAACTGAGGGGATTTCACCTGATCACTGGAGGACTTTGCTGGATACCGAAGCAGAAAATGCCACAGTTCAGGATTTTATCGATAAAGCCATCAGCGAGAATCTCCCCAATTCGGTTTTTATTGACAATACCGGTAGCCCCGATGTAGCTTCCTTGTATTCCAGACTTTTCGAACGCAGCATTTCGGTGGTAGCCTGCAATAAAATTGGGGTATCGGGTTCTTACCAGCAATATACCCTTAACCGGGATGCGGCTCTTCGCAACAATGCCGATTACTGGTATGAAACATCGGTGGGGGCCGGACTGCCTATCATCAAAACCCTTCACGAACTGCTCATCAGCGGAGATCGCATTATCAAGATAGAGGCTATTCTTTCCGGTACCATTTCTTACATCTTCAATAACTACAAAGGGAAGCGCACCTTTGCCGAAGTCGTAAAAGAGGCTCAGGCCAAAGGTTTCACAGAACCTAACCCCCGGGACGACCTGAGCGGGCTCGATTTTGCCCGCAAGATGCTGATCCTGGCCCGCGAAACAGGATTGAAAATGGAGCTGGAAGACATTAAACTTCAGCCCATTTTGCCCGGGGCATGCCTGCAGGCAGAAGGGCCGGAAGAGTTCTACCTGGAGCTGGAAAAAGCTGAAAAGCACTTTGAAGCGTTGAAAAAAAAGGCAGAGGCGGAAAACCTCGCACTGCATTACGTGGGCATTCTCTGCGACGGCAAGGCAACTATCCAATTGTTGATGCTGGATACAAAGCATCCTTTTTACAATCTTACCGGCAGCGACAATATCATTTCATTAACCACCAACCGCTATCTTCACAACCCAATGGTAATTAAGGGGCCTGGTGCCGGGGCAGAAGTTACGGCGGCCGGAGTTCTGTCTGACCTGGTGAGGGTGGCAGCAAAATAATTTAAAAAGAAGTGTATGGACAGTAAAAGTATCAGTGTTTTTGCGCCGGCCTCAGTGGCCAATGTTGGATGTGGCTATGATATCCTGGGTTTTGCCCTGCACGAGCCGGGCGATAAGGTCATTATGCATCTGAATGACACCGGCAAAGTAACCCTGGACCGCATCGAAGGAGATGAGGGGCGATTGCCCCGTGACCCCGACCGGAACATTGTAAGCGCTGTGGTGAATTATTTTCTTGAAAAAACAGGAATACGACAGGGGGTAAGCATTGAACTGTACAAGCAGATGCCCTTCGGAAGCGGTCTTGGCTCCAGCTCGGCCAGTGCCGTAGCAGGACTGGTGGCCATCAACGAATTGATGGATACCCCTTTAACCCGTGAAGAGCTGCTGCCCCTGGCGATGGAAGGAGAAAGACTGGCCTGCGGGAATGCCCATGCCGACAACGTAGCCCCTGCCCTGCTGGGCGGGCTGGTGCTCATCAGAAGTTATGACCCGCTGGATGTAATTCAACTGCCCTACCCCGAAAACCTTCATGCCGCAATTCTCTACCCACATGTGGAGATCCCAACCCTGGAAGCACGTAAAATACTCAAAACCAATATCCCCATGACCGATGCCATCAAGCAGTGGGGAAATGTGGCAGGACTGGTGGCAGGCTTTTGCACACACAACACAGAACTTATTGGCCGCAGCCTGGAGGATTTCATCATTGAACCCGTGCGTGCCATGCTGATACCACACTTCTATGAGATGCGCAAAATTGCCACCGACCAGAAAGCCCTTGGGTTTGGCATCTCCGGCTCAGGCCCCTCGGTATTTACCCTTTGTCAGGAAAAAAATACAGCACAGAAGATATTGAACCTTCTTCAGGAACTATTGCACAAGGATGGCATTGACTCGACACCCTTCCTGTCGGCAATCAACAAAACGGGCCCTGTGGTAGAGAGAATACATTAAAAACATTTGAGTATCGGCTATGATTAATAAAAGTCTGAAACTTGCATTACCGAATAGATTCCTCGCTACACTTCGTTGCGCTCGGAATGACATACACTTCATTTATTGTTGAGGTGGGGGAGGGAAATGGGCGCTGCGCGC
>SLPR01000434.1 GCA_007131895.1 Bacteroidales bacterium
AACATATTTGTTAATTCATTGAGTGAACAAATTTAGGGATTTTTCTGAATCCTGCGAAAAAAAAAATTCCTGATGTTTTGGAGGGTCAAGGGAGTTTGTTCAACAAACCAACTTGTGTACAGTCAAAAAGGACCTGACGGGATCGTATTTTTTTATTTATCCTGCTTTAGGTTTCTGTAAGTTGCAGAAAATGAATGATAAAGGTGTGTAACGATCTCTGGGTTGGAGTGTTGTGAAGATTGGTGAAAAGCGTGCGAAAAAGGCCGTTTTAAAATCAAAAAAAGTTATATTTTTAAAAAAATTAAAAATAGCTTTGTTAATACTAAAAAGTTTTATAAACTTGTACCCTCAAAAGTGAAGAAAACTTTTACATAAGTGCGTTTCTGTTTATATAAATCTGATTTTGCGCAATTGATAGTTTTGATAACCAAATTTGTAGGTGAGGATAAGAGAATTGTATAACAAATAGATCAAAAAAAAAGACTTATGAAGGCCATTTTTAAGAGCAATCTTTCTGAAATCACCAATGAAACGCGACTGATGCAGCAAAAACTGAGAATCATACAGGTGATTTCGCAGAACGGTCATGGAATAACAGTTCCTGATATATGCAGGGAGCTGAAAATTAGCGCGCCTACCGGGATTAAGCTTGTGAATGAGCTTCAAACTGAGGGTTTTTTGTCGGTAGTGGGGAAAAAAGAAACCCAGAACGGACGTAAGCCTTCCATTTATGCTTTGAACAACGTCAACTTTTATGCACTGAGTGTCGAAATTCTTCTGAAGAGAATAACCGTAGGGATAGTGGATGCCCGGCTCAATACGATTTACTACAGACAGAAAACTGATTTTGTATTGGAGAACTCTCCTGAGTGTCTTTATAATGTAGAATCATTTATAAAGGAATGCCTTGAGAACTCAGGAGTTGCTGAAGAAAACCTCTTGGGCATGGGCATGGGAATAACCGGAAGGGTTAAAAATGAAACCGGTGATTCGCTTACCTTTTTTAATTTCCTGGACCAACCCCTTGGCGTACACTTGTCAGGGGAGTTTAATATTCCTGTATTTATCAACAATGACACACGCTGTGTTGGTTTGGCCGAAAAAATAATCGGCAAAGCCACCAAAGCCAACCATGCCATTATTATCAATCTGAGCAGAGGATTGGGTACGAGCCTTATCATCGATAATAAGATTATCAATGGCGGGATGGGGTTTGCCGGTGAGTTTGGACATATGCAATTTGGTAGCCGTGAGAAAATGTGCCTGTGCGGCAAGAAAGGGTGTCTGGGTAACGATGTGGGTGGCTATTCGCTGGAGGAGAATTTCATGGAAAAAATCGCAGAAGGCGAAAAAACCATCGTGGATATTTCCGATGATGGCACTACAGTCAGGTATGACGATATCCTCATGGCTGCTTTAAAAGGCGATGATCTCTCCATCAGGCTCGTGCAGGAAATGGGCTATAAACTTGGACATGCTTTGGGTAATATTATCAATCTGCTCAATCCGGAGCTCATTCTCATAGGAGGGAAGTTCGCCAAACTCAAAACCCTTCTGCTTGACCCGGTAAAAACCGGACTTTCCAGTTCTGCCCTTGTCAATCCACTCCAAAGCTGTGAGATCGAATTTTCAGAGCTTGGCGATCTGGGTGGACTGAAAGGTGCAGGAGCACTGGTGTTTGAATATTTTGAATTGATTAAAAAATAATTGTTAACAGCTCACCGTCTTTTTTAAGTCAGTGAGGAAATCTTCAAAAAATCACAGTTTATGCAATATACTAAGTTTCAATTGCTGCTTGTGTTTCTCCTGCTGATGGGTTCAGCCGGATTTGCGCAGAAAACACTGACAGGTGTTGTTTATGACTCGTCGGGTAATACGCTGCCCGGAGCAACAGTGGTGGTTCCCGGTACAACCGTCGGTGCAACTACCAACATTGACGGAGAATTTTCGCTGGAGCTCAGCGAAGGCCAGAATCGGGTAGAGGTATCCTTTATCGGGTACCTTCCTGAAATAATTAATGTGGAGGATCTTGATTACATCGAAGTTGTACTCATGGAATCCATTGAGCAGTTGCAGGAAGTGGTGGTAACGGCGCTGGGGATAAAGAGAGATGCCAAAGCACTGGGGTACTCTGTACAACAGGTTGACGGAGAATCACTCTCCAATGCCAGCCGTATCAGCCCCCTTTCAGGGCTGGTGGGCCAGGTGGCCGGTTTGCAAATCAGCGAATCCGGAAGTGGTGCCGGTGGTTCTTCCCGTATTGTAATCAGGGGCGCCAATTCTCTTACAGGCTCCAATGAGCCCCTTATTGTTTTGGATGGCGTGCCTATCGACAACTCCGGAGGATCTTCAGGAGGACTCTTTGGCGGGTTTGACTATGGCAATGCCATTAATAATATCAACCTTGATGATGTAGAGTCCATCTCCGTTCTTAAAGGAGGTGCTGCTTCAGCACTTTACGGTGCGCGGGGTCAGAATGGTGTTATCATGATTACCACCAAAAGCGGAACACGCGAAGAGGGTATCGGGGTTTCTTACCAGTTTATGACCTCCACGCAATCTCCACTTATCAAACCCGACTATCAAACCTTATACTCACAGGGGTCAGGACGTAACTTTATCAGCGACAGTCCCAATAGCTGGGGAGCCAAAATGCAGGGACAGGAGGTAGTCAACTTTCTGGGTGAAACACAAACTCTTAACCCGGCCTCCTCTCATCGCTATGATGATTTCTTCCGTTCTGCCACCAACATGGACCACTCCATAACGCTTGATAAAAGAGGAGAAACCAATGGTGTGTTGTTTTCTGCTTCCTGGAACCAAAACAACGGAATGATCCCTACCAATGAAATCGACAGAAAGTCATTCAATATCAGATATGATTCAAGGTTTACAGACTACCTTACCATTGATGCCCGTGCCAATTATATTCATCAGCAGGTGGAAAACAGGCCCAACCTGGCGGGTTCTCCTGATAATCCCATTTACCTGATGACCATGATGCCGTCATCAGTAAATATGAGTCAGCTGGAAATGTACCAAACCATTGCCAGGCTACCCGTGGTATGGACCAGCAATTACAGAAGGAACCCTGACGGAAGCTTATCCCTTAACCAGACATCACCCGATTTTGCAGGTTCCCCTCTGCTCAACAACCCTTACTGGGCTACTGAGCTCAATACCAACCGCGATACCCGTAACCGGCTTTTGGGTTTTGCCAGTGCAAACCTGGATATCGCAGAAATGGCCAGCCTCAACTTTGATTTAACCCTGAGCGTAAAAGCAGGTTTTGACTATTATAATGATGAGCGGCAGCGGATAACTGCACACAATACCTATTACAAATCAGACGGACTGGCTACCGGAAACTTCCAGCGCCTGGAGATCATGGAAGGAAACTATGATTTTCTGCTCAGCTCAGGCAATACCTGGGGCGACTTTAGCCTGCAAGGCTCTGTGGGTGGAAACATTATGCAGCGCTCATTCAGATCCCTTTCTTCAAGTTCTGAAAGCGGACTCATCAACCCCGACGGTCCCTATGTTATCCAGAATTTTAACAATCCCACCGCAAACAACGGAATTTCAGATATCGAAATTCACTCACTCTATGCCATAACAAGCATGGACTACCGCAGAACGGTTTTCCTGGATTTTACCTTCCGTAATGACTGGACCAGCGTCCTTTCTCCCGAAAACTGGTCATACCAGTACCCTTCGGTAAGTGCAAGCTGGCTGCTGGAAGAATCATTTGACCTCCCGGTGATGTTTGACATGCTGAAACTTCGTGGATCACTGGCTGGTGTGGGTAGCGGTGGTAATGTTCCGGGTCAGAGATACTACATTTATGGCACCAACCCCAATGAATATATGGGGCTTCCGTATGGCTTTATCAACGCCGATCGGCCGGAACCCAATCTTAAGAGTGAGTTTACCATCAGCAGTGAAGTGGGTATAGAAGTTATTATGCTGGGCAACCGTCTCAGAACAGATGTTTCCTACTATCAGACGGGTACACGTGATCAGATTTTCCGAAACCCACTTGCTCCTTCTTCCGGGTATAATTTCGGTATCATTAACTCAGGGTTTGTTAATAACAGCGGGATTGAGCTTTTTTCAAGCTACCGTATCATTGATAATCCTGATTTTTCATGGACTGCAGGAGTCAACTTTACCCGTCAATGGAGCGAGGTGGAAGAGATCAGTGATGACATCGACAGGATTGTACAAAGCTCTGTACTGGGAGATGACGGTGTAAGAATTGTTGCTCAACTGGGTCACCCGGCAGGGATAATTCAGGGCAGTGCTTTTGACCGTGACGAACAGGGCAGGCTCATCCTCAATGATAACAACCTTCCCCGCATCAAAACAGGCGACGACCAGGCCATTTTGCTCAACAATACCATTGGCAATGCTATTCCTGATATCCTCTGGGGATTTAACTCTCAGGTTAATTACAGAAATGTTTCCTTCAGCTTCCATATTGATTCCAAGCTGGGGCATGATATTTTCTCCGTAACCAACATGAGGGGAGCAGAATACGGAACCCTTGCTTTCACCAAAGAAGGACGCGATGAATGGGCAAGAGCCGTTGAACTGGCCGCACAAGACCCCAATTTAAGCCCTTCTGACTTTAATATGGGCTTTATGGTAAAAGGCGTAAGAAACGGTGAGGAAGTGGAAGTAGCAGTTGACCCGCAAAGATACTGGGAGCATGTATCAAGAGTGCACGAAGCTTTTGTGTACGATGCATCTTACATCAGACTCAGACAGGTATCGCTGGGTTATAACTTTGGCAGCTCACTGCTGGGTAACACACCTTTCAGAAGTGCTTCCATTTCTGTTTTTGCCAATAACTTGTTTTACCTGATGTTGAATACAGAAAATATTTCTCCCGAGTCATCGTTCGGAACAGGAAACAACACCGGTTTTGAACTGTATGCGTACCCCGAAATGCGTAGCCTGGGACTAAGCCTGAGCGTATCATTGTAACACCCTTAAAGTATGACAATTATGATTAAGAGAACACTATATACCGTATTTGCAGCAGCCATGTTACTGGCAGTGAGCTGCACCAAGGACTTTGAAGAACTGGATCGACCCAAAACGGCCAGTGATATTATCGCACCCGATGCATTGTTTACCCGCTCTCTGGTAACAGGTTCGGGAATGAGTGCAGGGGTGTGGCAGTGGAAACACCAGATTTCCGGTTCGGTTTACGCCCAGCATTTTGCAAACATACAAACCGGCCCCAACTTCACCGCCGATAATTATGAGCCCAGGGCATGGAATGTTGTGTGGAACTGGTACTACGCTGCCTCTGGTTTTGCACCCTTGCACTATAATTACCATGTAATTAAACTTTCCAGAGACCTTGAAAATCCTATCAAGGAGGCCGTTGCCCGCATATGGAATGTGTATATGATTCAGCAAATTACCGATATGTATGGCGATATGCCGGTTTTTGAGGCCTTCGAAAGTCTCAGGCCACAGTTTGACCCGCAACAGGATATTTACATGTTTATGCTTGAAGAATTGAAGGAAGCCGTTGAGATGCTTGACGAATTCAAAGGATTCGGATTTGAAGGGTATGGGCAGGCAGATGTTTTGTTTAACGGAGATCTGGAAAGCTGGGTAAGATTTGCCAATACCATGACCCTCCGATTAGGCCTCAGAGCATCCAATACAGCAGAGTTCAACAATGATGTGTTGCCCTACATTCAGGGAATTGACATCCAGCGTACCATCAACACCAACAACCAGATGGTGAAGATTCACCCCGATGCCGGTGGTCGTACCTATCATGTGGAAAACCCCATCAGGTTTGTGAAAAACT
>SLPR01000062.1 GCA_007131895.1 Bacteroidales bacterium
ATGAGCAACTTCTGGAATGAGCGATACAGCAACACAGCCTATATTTATGGCGAAACGCCAAACAGGTATTATAAAAAAGAGCTTTTGAAGCTAAGCCCCGGCAAGATTTTACTCCCTGCAGAAGGAGAAGGACGCAATGCCGTTTTTGCAGCACGCATGGGCTGGCAGGTTTTCGCTTTCGATTACAGCCATCAGGCCATGAAAAAAGCACAACAACTTGCAGATAAGCAAAGTGTAAAGATCCATTACCAGGTGGCCGATTTCGCAGAGGTAAGCTATGAGGAGCAATCCTTTGATGCGGTAGCTGTAATATTTGCCCATTTCGCCATGGAAGAGAAAAAAGAGTTTTTACAAAAAATGACTTCTTTGCTCAAACCCGGAGGAGCTTTTATCATGGAAGTATTCAGCAAGAATCAACTGAAATACCAGCAGCTTAATCCTTCCTCCGGAGGACCCAGAGATTGGGAAATGCTTTATGATACAGAAGAATTAAAACCATGGATTTCGGGCTTTCAAACCCTTGAACTGGCAGAAAAGGAAGTGGAGCTTAATGAAGGAACGCACCATTCAGGCCAGGCATCGGTAATTAGATTTACAGGCATCAAATTATAACGAAAATTATTTACAAAAACGGCCGGTAGTAATTTACCGGCCGTTTTTACATGTATCTAAAAGGAAAGATGGTATTCTATCCTGTTTGAAATGCTATTCAAATGCAGCAACAGATTTGCGGATAATTTCCACACATTCCATCAACTGCTCTTCAGTAATAACCAAAGGAGGAGCAAAACGGATGATGTCGCCATGAGTGGGTTTTGCCAGCAAACCATTCTCAGCCATTTTCACACAAACATCCCATGCTTCTTTGCCATTCTTGGGCTTGATAATGATAGCGTTGAGCAGACCTTTACCACGAACCACGGTAATCATATCTGATTTTATAGCTCTAAGCTCCTTGCGCAAAATTTCACCAAGGTGTTGTGCTCTCTCTGCCAGCTTTTCTTCTTTTACCACCTCAAGGGCAGCATAAGCTACACGCGCAGCCACAGGATTACCTCCAAAGGTTGAACCATGCTGACCAGGCTTGATAACCATCATGATATTGTCATTGGCAAAGACTGCAGAAACAGGATACATACCGCCACTGATAGCTTTACCCAGTATAAGTATGTCGGGCTTCACGTTTACGTGATCGCAAGCCAGCAGTCTTCCGGTGCGTGCAATGCCTGTCTGCACCTCATCAGCAATAAACAATACATTGTTCTTTTCGCAAAGCTCTTTACACTTGGGCAGATACGTGTCGCAGGGAACATATACACCCGCTTCTCCCTGGATAGGCTCAACCAGGAATCCAGCTACATGAGGATCTTTCAATGCTTCAGCCAGTGCATCAGCATCATTATAAGGGATGCGGATAAAGCCGGGAGTAAACGGACCATAATCGCCATAACCGTCGGGGTCATTGGAGAAAGAAACAATGGTAGTGGTTCTTCCGTGGAAGTTGTTTTCGCAAACAACTATTTTGGCCATATTCTCAGGAATACCTTTTACTTTATAAGCCCATTTACGGGTAAGTTTGATGGCAGTTTCAACAGCTTCTGCGCCGGTATTCATGGGCAGTACCTTATCGAAGCCAAAATATTCTGTTACATATTTTTCATATCGTCCCAAAACATCGTTATGGAAGGCACGGGAGGTCAATGCAAGGGTTTTGGACTGCTCAACAAGAGCATCCAAAATTTTGGGGTGGCAATGTCCCTGGTTTACCGCTGAATAAGCTGAAAGAAAGTCATAGTAATGCTTACCTTCTGCATCCCATACATGTACACCTTCACCTTTGGCTAATACTACGGGTAGCGGATGATAGTTGTGGGCACCATACTTATCTTCCATGTCAATCAGTTGTTGTGAACTTAACTTTTCGCTCATTAAATTACTCATATTCAATCTCCTTTATTATTTAAAAGTTGCTTTATGTATTATTTTGATAAATGTGTGGGTAATTTTCGGGCAAATATAGGAAAAAGGTTTTGATTTAGTAAGGATTTTTAAAATCCTTATTTTCTGAAAACTAAAAGATTAGATGAACCTCATGGGAAAAGTGGCCAACAGGATTTTAAAGCGACGAAAGTCGGGGATTTTTTTCACTCTAAACCGACCTTTTTCTTCCACTTTCGGAAATCTACCTGCACAGGTATGAAATAAATCTAAGAGAATCGCATTTCAGGGGTTCTGTTATGCGTTTGTTTTGCCTAAAGAAACTTTTCTTTCACTCCGGGGGCAGGCACCATACATTCATCTCTCCTGCCAAACCAATTGTAGCGGTTGCGGCTGATGAGTCCGTAAAAATAGTTCCGGATGAACGGGGGAATAACAATCAGTATATACAAAAGAGAAAATGGGAACCCAAGCTTTTTCATTACGCGCAATACAGCTCCGGATTGCTCATGTATTTTACCTTCCTGCCAGTAAAACAGGGTTTCAAATTTTCCGGAGCGGGGATATTTATCACCGAGCAATCTTCTGGCCGTTTCGGATTGAAGAGAAGCAAAGCGGAAAAGATCCTTTTTATCATGCCTGATAATAAAGTTTACCGAGCGATTGCACAGGTTGCATACTCCATCAAAAAGCACAATGTGTTCAGCTGTCATAGTCATAATCTATTTTGGATAATAAAACAGCAGAAGGATTCTCATGTTCAGTTTTGTTATTCATTATGGTAATTCCTGACAGGATAGCACCCATAACCAGACAACTCTTACTATCTTTGCCGAAAATTATCAGAATGGCATTTAGCAAGAAAAACAGAAAACAACTACATGGACAGGTGCTTGAAAACCTGACCATAACAGGTGTGGCTGCCGAAGGGAAGGCCATAGCAAGACATAACGACATGGTGGTGTTTGTCAGCTTTGGCGCACCGGGAGATGTGGTAGACGTAAGAATAAAAAAAGTGCAGCGCAGGCATGTGGAGGCCGACATCATTCACTTCCACCAGCAATCAGACCTTCGTTCTCAACCCTTTTGCGAACACTTTGGCGTTTGTGGCGGTTGCAAGTGGCAGCATCTTGACTACCAGGAACAACTGAAATACAAACAACAGCAGGTAACCGACAATTTGCAACGCATCGGGCAAGTGGATTACCCCTACGAAACCCTTCCCATTTTGGGTTCAGAAAGCATACAGCATTATCGCAATAAGCTGGAATATACCTTTGCCGAAAAACGGTGGTTAAGCCCCGAAGAAATCCGGCACGCCGAAAGTATTACCGACCAGGAAGCACTGGGGTTTCATATTCCCGGCTTTTTCGACAAAGTGCTCGATATCAGGAAATGCTGGCTGCAGCCCGAACCCAGCAATTCCATCCGACTGGCCGTAAAAGAGTTTGCCCTTACTAACAACATGTCATTTTACAATTTCCGCGAAAAAGCCGGACACCTGAGAAACATCATTATCCGCAATAACCAAAAAGAAGAACTGATGGTGATCCTGGTTTGCTCTTCGGGAGATGAGGAAAAACGCGATGGCCTGCTAAATCACATCAGGGATACCTTTCCGCAGGTTACCTCCTTGCACTACATGCTCAACGATAAGAAGAACGACAGCACAAGCGATCTGGATGCAGTTCTTTTTCACGGTTCTCCCTTCATAACTGAGGAGATGGAAGGGCTGCAATTCAGGATAGGACCAAAATCCTTTTACCAGACCAACAGCAGGCAGGCCTACGAACTCTACAAGGTAACCCGCGATTTTGCCGGCTTAACCGGCAGGGAGCTGGTATATGACCTTTATACGGGCACGGGCACCATTGCTCTGTTTGTGGCCTCTGAAGCCGACAGAGTAGTAGGCATTGAATATGTGGAAGAAGCCATTGCCGATGCCCGGGAAAACGCCGATCACAACCAGTTGACCAACCTCACCTTCACCGCCGGAGATATGTCCAAAGTACTCACCGACGCGTTCATGCAAAAAAACGGGTTTCCCCATGTAATCATCACCGATCCCCCGCGCGCAGGCATGCACCCTGATGTTATACGCAAAATAATACTAAGCGGTGCCGACCGTGTAGTATATGTAAGCTGCAATCCCGCCACACAAGCCAGGGATATCGAGTTGATGGCGGCAAAATACAAAGTGGTAAAAGCCCGCGCAGTGGATATGTTTCCCCATACCCAGCATGTGGAAAGTGTGGTGCTGCTGGAGAGGAAGAGGTAAAGGCGAGTTTTTGAATGCAGATTTTAGATTTCAGAATGCAGATTTCAGAATGCAGAGTGAATAGTGTAAAGAGAAAAGAGAAAAGAGAAAAGAGAAAAGAGAAAAGAGAAGATTTTAGAATGAAGGGTGAAGAATGGAGATTTTAGAATGTAGAGTGAAAAGTGGAAAGATAAGATTTTTGAATGGAGATTTTAGAATGGAGAATCAGATTGCAAGGGTGTTGGAGTATTAAATTGCTGGATTGCTGGATTAGAACCGTATTTATTGCACCGAACTTAACTCCGCCAGGAGTGGTATGATTATAGAACAGGACATGCCACCATAGAAACCGGCGCTGCTAAAGTACCATATATCAGCGAAAAATTTTGGTGACAGCGCCATTGTGATTGTCGGATTGAAGATTATAAGATTTGTTTGAAGATCGAAAGATTTTCGGATTGTTGGATTATTAGATTATAGGATTTCTTAAAGGGCTACGGCCCGGGGGGATGCTACCAATCTCCATACATTGCGTCGGGCCAGCGGCCCGGCATGTTGATGGAAAATGAGCGACCGTTTGATTAATGGGCGCTGCGAAATTGCTTCGGGCAAGGAGAGGGATGGGGTGACAGCGCCCTTCGACAAGCTCAGGGACCACCCTTCGACAGGTGCTACAGTGAGCTGGTCGAACTGCTCAGGGACCGACGAAACTGGTGGTTGAGTTTATCGAAACCACCTGCGCACTCCCTTTGACAGGCTCAAGGATAGATATTCCGGTGGTTGCATTAGAGATATTTCAATAAGGTAATAAGGTTAAAAAATCTGCTAACACCCCAAGGCTACTAAGGTTAAAAACCGGAAATAAGGTTTGCTTTGTACGAAGAGTCATCCCATGAATTCCGGAAAAAAAACATTTACTCTCAACAAAAACATCTGAATAGAGCACCCCGGGCCAGCGGCCCGGCATGTTGATGGAAAATGAGCGACCGTTTGATTAATGGGCGCTGCGAAATGGGTTCGGGCAAGGAGAGGGATCCGATGACAGCGCCCTTCTAAAGGCTCAGAGAACACTCTTCGAAATGCTCAAAGAACACCTTTCGACACCCTTCAACAGGCTCAAAGACCGCACTCACCGGTAGCTGAGCCTGTGATAATTCAATAAGGTAATAAGGTCCGAAAATCTGCTAACACCCCAAGGCTACTAAGGTTAAAAACCGAAAATAAGGTTTGCTTTGCACGAAGATTCATCCCATAAATACCGGCAAACAGAAACCGTTTATTCTAAACCAAATCCTATGGAGGCAGCACCAGGGCCAGCGGCCCTGCATGTTGATAGAAAATGAGTGGACGTTGGTTTAATAGGCGCTGCGAAATGGGTTTGGCCAAGGTGCGGGGTGGAGTGACAGCGCCCTTCGACAAGCTCAGGGACCACCCTTCGACTTCGTTGAATTCCCCTGGGTCGATTGTAATTCCGCTCTTCCAAAACAATTGCATTTTGCAATAATCCGGGTTGCAGTCCCATAACCTGGAATTATCCCTTGTTATTTTAGTCCGGAGGCGAACCAAATTCGCCTCCGGACGGGCAGAAAAAAACAACATTTGTCCGGCCCCTGGGGGTTTGTAAAAAAAAC
>SLPR01000493.1 GCA_007131895.1 Bacteroidales bacterium
AGTGCAAAGAAAATGCTTTTTTTATAATCGCAGGAAGATAACGAACTCCCGGCACCAATTATTTCAAGAACATGCTTTTCTGCCCTAAACCATATCTTTAGCATACACTCATGGAACACGATCTCAGAAAAGAAGCAGAAAGCTTGCTTGAAAGCAAATTTAACGAGGAGCAGTTAAAAAACAAAACAACACCAGAGCTTATTCATGAGCTCAAAGTGCACCAGATAGAGCTTGAACTGCAGAACGAAGAATTGCAGAAATCCCAGCAAGCGCTGATTGCTTCGCAGCAAAAGTATTTCGAATTGTTTGACCTGGCTCCTGTTGCCTACCTGATGGTGGATGACCAAACCCGGATACAGGATTTGAATCTTACGGCGGCGCATTTTTTGGGTGAGGAGAGGCTGAAACTGAAAAACCGGAGATTCGACAGTTTTATTCTCCCCGATCATCAGGACGATTTTTATCTCTTCTTCACCAACCTCTCAAAACAAACCGACGAGACTACCCTTGAAAGCAGCATACAAATCAAAGGGAAGTTGCATTACATCAGAATTGCATGCAACATCAGTAAACCTTCTTCTGCTCAAGCTCCATCCCTTATCCGACTCACCCTAATCGATATCACTGCTGAGAAGCTTGCACTAAAGGAACTGGAGCATGTAAAAGAAAGATTAGAACTATCGCTGCTGGCCGGCAATGTTGCCTGGTGGGTGTGGGACTATCCATCCCAAACCGTTTACTTCGACAAAAGAAAGGCTGAAATGCTGGGTTATGAGGATGGTCGAATGACACAGAATGTTTACGAAATCACCTCCATGATTCATCCGGATGATTATGCTTCCACCATGCAACACATGCGTGACCACCTGGAAGGGAGGAAACCCAGGTACAGCCTGGAGTACCGCCTGAAAACCAAACATGGACAATACAAATGGTTTTACGACCAGGGAAGCGTTACCCAGCGGTCTGCTGACGGGCAACCCCTGAAACTGGCAGGAGTAGTAATAGACATCACAGAAAGGAAGTTGGCCGAGATACAACATTTCGAAAGCGAAAAACGCTTCAGGCAGTTTGCAACCTTGCTGCCCCAGGTTATTTGTGAGCTTGATGGTGACTTTAACATCCTGTACGTCAATGATTATGGCAGGAATTTGTTTGAATTAAAGGAAAACCAGAACAACAACCTCTTTGACTTTCTGGATGACCACAACAAAACGATTATCACCGAAACACTCGAAAGAAGAATTGCTGACCCGGATAAAAAAGATCCAGGTATGCATATAAAATTTAATGATACCAAAGGCAATGAGGTTCATCTTTTTACCTATGCCAATTTTGAAACGGAAAACGGAAAACTACGCACCATCAGGGCTATCGGGATTGACCTCTCCGAACGGATTAAGATGGAATACCGACTCAGTGCCCTCAACGACGAGCTGAATGCTCAGAAGCTGCAACTGGAAAGTTTCAACCGGGAACTTGAAGAAAAGGTAACCGGGGAAGTAGAAAAGAACAGGGTAAAGGATCACCTGATGTCATTACAGGCAAGACAGGCCGCCATGGGCGAAATGGTAGGACATATCGCCCATCAGTGGAAACAACCCCTCAACACCCTTAACCTCATCATCCTCGACCTTCAGGATGCTTTCCATTACGGCGAGCTGAGCGGGGAATACATGAGCAAATCGGTTGCCAGTGCCCAGAAGGTTATCCAGCACATGACCCAAACCATCGATGATTTCAGAGATTTCTTCAAACCTTTGAAATCCCAAACCACTTTTGAGGTAAAGAAGCAGGTGGAAACCGCCCTTTCATTCATCCGGGCCACGGTAGAAATAGAAGGCATCCGCCTGGAAAACAAGATTGCTGAGGGGATTTGTGTCAAAGGATTTCCCAACGAATTCTCCCAGGTGGTCATCAATATTGTCAACAATGCCCGTGAAGCAATTATGGAAAATAAACCCTCTGACCCTTGTATTACCATCACCTCAGAGACTCAACAAAATAAAACTCATATATTCTTCAGCAACAACGGAGGACAAATTCCCGAATCTATTCTTGATAAAATATTTGAACCCTATTTCTCTACCAAGGATAAAAACAAGGGGACAGGAATTGGACTTTATCTTGCCCGCACCATCATCAGCCAAAATATGAAAGGAGAATTAAAAGCCGAAAACATTTATCAGGGGGTTAGGTTTGAAATTGTTTTGTCTTTGGATGATTAATTCTAACTTAGACCTTGAAAAGGGAGGAATCTTTTTTCATGGGATACCCCGTGATTGTTTTATCTTTGTTACAACCTTAAATCACACAATCCTTATGAGCATAATTGTTGTTCCCCTTAAAGTTCTCAGGAGGGTTTTCAAAAGCAAGCTAACTTGGTTTATCATTGTGTCCTGGTTGGTTTTCATTTCACTGCTCATGCTCATGAGTATGGGCATAATCCCTTCCCCGGGGAAATGGGTAGCAAGGAATATGCTATATTTTGGAATTCTGTCCTTCGGTATTGCTGCAATTATCCTTTCCCGCTACAATACTTATAATTATATTGAGAAAATTGATACCCAAAACCGGTTGCTGGTTCAAAGAGAAAAAATGCTCACCCGAATCAACAAAAAACTGCTCCGCCAATCCGACTTCCTCAACCTGGTTACCGACTCCTTCTCTCACCCCTTTATTGTAGTGGATGCCCACAACTTTGAAATCATGTTGGCCAACAAGGCTTTTTATGAAGACCATAGCCTGCCTGCTGATTTTGATATACGCAAAAAAAAATGCTTCGAAATATCCCACCATTATGACCAGCCCTGCAATGACAAGGAGCACCCCTGCCCTGTGGTAGAAGTAAAGAGAACAGGCAAACCGGCAACAGCAATCCACACCCACAAAGATTTTAAGGGAAACGATAAAATCGTGGAGGTAAATGCTTTTCCGGTTTTCGACGAAGCAACAGGAAAAGTAATGCAGATCATTGAATACAATGTGGATATAACCCAGCGAATCAAAGAACAAAATATACTGGCAGAGAAGGAAGAAAGATTACTTACCATCATCAGCACCTCCCCCGATGCCATAGCGGTTACCCAGCTTGACGGCACCGTTACTTTTGCATCAGAAAAAACAGCACAGATGATGGGGATGGAGAAACCTGCAGACCTCATAGGCAAAAACGTATTTGATTTCCTTTCTCCGGAAGATATTGAAAAAGCCAGGGAAGCCCTCTTACAACTCATCTCTGAAAAACCTGCTTTTGTTAACCAGAAGTTTAAAACTTTACGAAAAGATGGTAGTGCTTTTTATCAGGAAACCAATGCATCGCTGCTTTATGACAATCAAAAGCAACCCTATGCAGTGATTCTTATTACAAGAGACATCACCGAAAGAAAAATTACCGAAGAACACCTTCTCAACCTCAACCAGCAGTTGCAGGAAAAAAGTGCACAGCTCAAAGAGCTTAACAAATCCCTGGAAATCAGAATAAAAAAAGAGGTAAACGACAGCAGAGAAAAAGACCGGATGCTCATACTGCAATCGCGACAGGCAGCCATGGGGGAAATGATAGGCAACATTGCCCACCAGTGGCGACAACCCCTCAATACCATCAACCTGATAATCATGGATCTGCTGGAAGCTTTTAACCATGGCGAACTTAACGATACCTACCTGCAGCATTCTTACAACGAAATCAACAAGGTGGTACAGGGAATGTCGCAAACCATTGATGATTTCAGGAATTTCTTTCATCCCAACAAGAAAAAAAGGGTTTTTGATGTAAACAACATTGTAGAGCAATCCCTGACCTTTACCAACCCCATGCTCAGGGCCTACCATATTGAGACTTCATTCCACAATAACGGGGAATTGTTTATTACGGGCTACCCCAATGAACTTATCCAAACCCTTATCAATATTTTCAACAACGCAAAAGATGCCCTTACACACAGTGATATAAAAAATAAAAAGATTTGGGTTAAAAGCTACCTTACAAACAACAAAGCAGTTATAGAGATTCTTAACAACGGAAATCCCATTTCACAAGAAGAACTTGAAAAAATTTTCGACCCCTACTATTCTACCAAGCCTGAAGGACACGGCACCGGATTAGGGCTCTTCATTTCCAAAACCATCATTGAAAAAAATATGCATGGTAAACTGATGGCATCCAATACCGATAAGGGGGTGTGCTTTGTCATTGAACTGCAATCCACCCAAAATTAACCCTCCTTAACCCTATTCTCTGCAGGACTGTTAACGACTGCCTACTCAAACAAAGACAACTGAGCCCCGGCACCCCGGGTAGATTTAATCAGCTTTCGTCTTATCTGGGTAGAATTGAGGCTGTAATCCTTGCCCGGAAGTTCCCGGCACACCACAAAGTATTTTGCCCGGTTCAGGGCCACCCCCATTCTTTTGAGGTGCGCAAACGAAACAGCACCAAACTTCCGGTTACTCACAATGAGTTTGGCCGATCGAACCCCAATACCGGGCACCCTGAGGATAAGACCATAAGGAGCCTTGTTAAGGTCAACGGGAAAGAAGTGCGGATTGCGCAATGCCCAGGCCAGCTTGGGATCCATATCCAGGTCCAGCGATGGGTTGTGCTGATCCAGAATCTCATCGTGCTGAAATTCATAAAACCGCATCAGCCAGTCGGCCTGATAAAGCCGGTGCTCACGTACCAGCGGCGGTTGTGTGAGAGCAGGCAATCGCTGGTCGGAGGCATTCACGGGGATAAAACCGGAGTAGTAAACCCTTTTGAGCTGCTGCACGTTATACAATGTTGATGCAAGCCTGAGAATATCCACATCCTGCTCCGGACTGGCCCCCACAATAAGCTGCGTGCTTTGTCCGGCAGGTACAAACCGGGGGGCTTTTTTCAGACTTTTCTTTTCATCCTTGTTGGCAACGATACCTCTTTGAATTTGATTCATAGGCGTCAACACACTACCAAAGTTCTTTTCGGGGGCCAGTAACTGCAGTTGCTCATCGGAAGGGATTTCAATATTCACGCTGAGCCTGTCGGCATAGATTCCGGCTTCTGCAATCAACTCATCAGAAACACCGGGAATGGCTTTCAGATGGATATACCCGTTAAACCCGTGCTCCTCCCTCAGGGTTCGGGCCACAGCCACCAGCCGCTCCATGGTATAATCCGCACTTACCATGACTCCGCTGCTGAGAAACAACCCTTCGATATAATTGCGCCGGTAAAAGTTAATGGTAAGCTCCACGATCTCCTCCACCTTAAAAGCTGTGCGCGGCAATTCGTTGGTTCTGCGGTTGACACAATAGGCGCAGTCGTACATACAGATATTGGTAAACAGGATTTTCAGCAGCGAGATGCACCGTCCGTCCGGAGTAAAGGAATGGCAAATGCCCGAGCGGGCCGCATTGCCCAGCCCACCCTCTTTGGCCGGCCGGTTGCTCCCACTGGAAGAACACGACACGTCGTAACGCGCCGCATCGGCAAGAATCTCTATTTTTTTCAGCAGTGTTTCTTTCACAAACGAAGCATTGAAATGACCTTGACAGCGAAAAATGATGGTGAAACCAACAAAATTTCACTTGTTAAGATAGGGAAAAAAGATAAAAACATAACAATCCAAACAAATTTTCATCCTCTGCTGGAATTTTTCACCAAAACAAATGTCACATACAATACTGATTTTCAAAACCCCTGAAAACAAAGGGAAGACAGGGCAGAAAATATTTTCAAAAAAAGAGAATATTTCTTTGCAGGATTAAAAAACTCACTTATCTTTGCAACGCTTTAAAGGAAAAACAACACGCTCTTTCACAAAA
>SLPR01000082.1 GCA_007131895.1 Bacteroidales bacterium
CAACGGAATACAATTCCTTCTTTGTGGGCTTTGTTTTGTAACAATGCAAGAATTTCGCGAACACGCTGCGGTTCCTCATGCTGAATCAAATACTCAAGCGATTCCAGCCATTCTTTGTTTTCTAAATCGTAATACTCTTTTTTGCTCATGATATTATCTGTGGTTTAAAAATAAGACACCAAAATATTCCCTTATATAAAGGAAAAGTAAAGGAAAAGTTCACATAACCTGTCAATATTACAGGATTTATTGATTAGCAAGCTTTTATACCACTAAGTTACAAAAATAAATTGACTGAAGAACAATGTGAAATACTCAAAGCATAAAATTATTGTTTAATCATTAACTTTGCATCTCAATAATAACAATCAAAAAAACTCATCTGAATGGAAAAAATGAAAAAAATAGCAGTGCTGACCTCAGGAGGAGATGCACCAGGGATGAATGCAGCCATCAGGGCTGTAGTAAGGGCAGGTATTGCCAATAAGCTGGATGTTTATGGAGTATTGAGAGGATATAAGGGTCTTATCAGCAATGAGTTTATAAAGTTAAAATCGACAGACGTTAGCAAAATCATACAAACCGGGGGCACCATTCTGGGAACCGCCCGCAGCCCTGAATTCAGGGAGAAAGAAGGCCGGACAAAAGCCTTCGAGAACCTGAAAGCAAACAAGATTGATGGCCTTGTGGTTATTGGAGGTGATGGTTCATTTGCCGGAGCAAGCCTGATATCAAGAGAACATAATTTTCCTGTAATTGGAATACCGGGCACGATTGACAATGACCTTTACGGAACTGACTATACCATTGGTTATGATACAGCCTTGAACAATGTTGTGGATGCAGTAGACAAAATCCGCGATACTGCCAGCTCGCACGATCGGGTTTTCTTTGTGGAAGTTATGGGACGTGAAGCAGGGTTTATTGCCCTCCGCAGCGGTATTGCCTGTGGTGCAGAGGCAATCCTTATCCCTGAGCTGGACGGACAGGTTGACAAATTAATGACATTCCTCGCTGACCAGGGAAAAAAGAAGAAGTCGAGTATCATTATGGTTGCTGAGGGTAAAAAAGAGGGCAATACACTGGAAATTGCCAGATTGGTGGAAAGCAAATTTCCCGAGCTGGATGTACGGGTCTCTATTCTCGGGCATATTCAGCGTGGAGGGAGTCCTACTGCTTACGACAGGGTAACGGCAAGCAGAATGGGTGTTGCTGCAGTGGATGCTTTGCTCAACGACCAGAGAAGTATCATGGTAGGAATTGCGGACAATGACATTACACATGTTCCATTGAACAAAACCGTGAAATTGCACAAAACCGTAAACCCGGATTTACTGGACATCATTGACTTGCTCATCTGATTGCAACAGCCATCTCTATCGACATTTTTAAGCTTCAGGCAATGAACTACCAGGAAATACTGGAAACCATTTATTCCCGAATCAAAGAGGGAGAAAATCAGGGTGCGACAGCTACTTATATCCCTGAGTTATCCAAAGTAGATCCGGAGAAATTCGGAGTGAATCTCACTACCGTGAACAACCAAAGTTTTGGTGTGGGAGACACCCGGGATAAGTTTTCTATTCAAAGCATTGCCAAAGTTCTGACGCTTTGTCTTGCCTATCAGTTAAGAGGAGAGAGTATCTGGAAAAGACTGGGCTATGAACCCTCCGGCACAGCCTTCAATTCATTGGTGCAGTTGGAAAGTGATCAGGGCATTCCACGAAATCCGTTAATCAATGCCGGAGCACTGGTAATTTGCGATATTCTGATGAGCGCCCTGGGTGATGCGCGGGAAGAATTCCTCCAATTTGTCAGAGATATTGCAGGCAATGCAAGCATCAACTATTCCGACCACATTGTAGAATCTGAAAAATCAGCAGGATTTGTCAATATTGCCTTGTGCAATTATATCAAATCCTTTGGCAACATTCACAACGATTGTGACGATGTGCTGGACTTCTATTTTAAAATGTGCTCCATTGAGCTTACCTGTGAAGAGTTGTCACAAACCTTTCTTTTCCTGGCCAACGGTGGCCGTAAAGCACTCCCCTCCAAACCGTTACTCACCCCGAGCCAGGTCAAACGCACCAATGCCATCATGCAAACCTGCGGACTGTATGACGAATCGGGCGACTTTGCCTTCAGGGTCGGGCTTCCGGGGAAAAGTGGCGTGGGCGGAGGCATTGTGGCAGTCTATCCCGGCCACTATTGTATCACCGTTTGGAGTCCAAAACTCAACAAAAAAGGAAACTCTTACAGAGGCATGAAGTTTCTGGAGGAGTTTACTACTTTGACGGAAATGTCGATCTTTTAAAGTCTCTCAGAACAAATGCCTGCCGGCCAAATTTGAGCAGAAAAAGAAACTGCCACCTTTTCTTTTGTTTCACTTTCAACAAAAAAAAGCTTTAAAAGCTAAAATTGTTAATGGATTTATTCTCTCTTTTTTTTATTTTTGAGAGGAGATAATGGATAAACCTTTCAGAATTGTCTCAAAACCAGAAACCGAAACGTAATTTAAAGGTAATTAGATATGGCAACCAGTGACTCAAGATATGCTGCAGAAAAATGGTACAGAAAGGTCAAACTTCAATGGCTGTTCAACACATCCTCATTCATCGGAAACTTCGTTATTGCACTGATAATTACCTACTTTTTTCGTCAATTAGGTTATGGCACCCCTGTGGATTATGTTTTTTTCCTGGGTATTCTCTCCATAGGGCTCTGGGTTACTGAGGCCGTGCCACCTTTTGCAGTTGGGATATTCATCATTATCATGCTGGTATTTGGTTTCGGAACGGATTATATTATCAGCGAAACTGCTCCTGTAGATGTATATGTAGAAACCTGGACCAGTAATGTTATCTGGCTTTTGCTGGGTGGCTTTTTCCTGGCGCAGGGAATGAAAGAGGTAGAACTGGATCGGTGGTTGTTTCGTTTCACTATCCGCAAGTTTGGTGGTCAGCCCGAGAAATTGCTCATGGGTCTTATGCTGGTAACTGCCATTGCCAGCATGGTGATGTCAAACACTGCTACTACCGCTATGATGATATCATCCATCTTGCCACTTATAAAGCTAATGGGCAAAACATCCAATTATTCCAAGGCATTGCTGGTGGGTATTCCTGCCGCTGCTTCGGTAGGAGGTATTGGCACTATCATCGGCAGCACACCCAATGCCATCGCTGTAGGAGCCTTGCAGGAACAGGGCATCCATATTACTTTTATCGACTGGATGCTGGTAGGGACGCCCCTTGGATTGTTGCTGGTATTTTTGTTTTACAAATTCCTTTCAAGCAAACTCAAGGTAAAGGACACCCAACTGGACTTATCTTTACTTCCCAAAAGTGATGCAGAAATTGACCCTATTAAGCGCAAAGCAGTTATTGTTACCCTGTTTGTTACTGTGGGTCTGTGGGTTACAGAGCCTCTTCACGGCATCCCTGTTGCAGCCACTTCTGCAGTTCCTATTTTGTTTCTGACCCTCACACAGGTTATCAATTCAGAGCAGGTAAGGTCTTTACCCTGGGATACGCTTATGCTGGTAGCCGGTGGTCTTGCTCTGGGTATTGCCCTTGTGGATGTTGGACTTGCTGACATTATCATGAATAAAATCAACAACCTGCCGGTAGCCATTGCAGTGGTTGCATTTCTTTTCAGCATGATTGCAGTGCTACTCTCCAATGTAATGAGCAATACTGCAGCTGCATCAATACTTATTCCCCTTGCAGTAACTCTACCTTCACCGTTTGGCATTGCAGTGCCGGTAATTGTGGCCATCAGCTGCTCCTGCTCACTGTTATTGCCGGTAAGTACGCCACCCAATGCCATTGCTTATGCAACCGGCATGATTGATCAAAAGGAGTTCAGAACGGGGGGAATCTTCTTTATTTTTGCAGGCCCCATTTCGGCCTTTGCTGCAGTAATGGCATGGGTGTGGCTGTATGTTTAAGCAGGAGAATTGGAACCTTTAACTGAATGATTATCTATCTGCTCATATTTTCGAAAAGGGTACATTCCTTATCCGTCCCAGATTGAGCAATACAAAACCATCGATGTGCCCGTTCCCGTCCCTTGTCAATTCAATGAGCCCAAGCCACTGAAGATAAAAACTATCACCATTAATATGGCTCATTTCTGACTCTCCAAAACCCAGGTATTTCGAAAATGTATCAGGCAGATATAAGGTCAACATATCATCTTCATAAACAATCCGGTATTGAGCATCCAGCCCTTGTGGCTTATAGGTTCCGGAAAGAAAGACCTTTTCATCTTCCATGAAAGGAACTGTCCCGGTGACTCTCCGGGCTTCATTGTCACTTCCTCTCTGGTGCCAAATCATCTCATCTGCATTGCCATCATTCGAAACGATAAAGGTACATTGCGCATCAAAGGCTTTAAGAAAGAAATGATTCTCACTTTCTGCAAAAAGCTGATATCGTTCACCCCCGGGTACAACAACCCAGAAGGTATCTTTATCCAGCTGGAAGGCAAGCTCCATACCGTCGGGAAGGCGGTAGTTCCCTTCAAATCTTTTAACTTCTTCCACATCAAATTCAACGGCAATACGCGGAGCAACCGGCTTCTCAACAAACTTTTCTCCAAACATCATTTCTGCTATTGCATTGGACAGGCTGCGAAAACTATTATTTTCCAGATTGCCCAGGTAAACGATAATTATTTGCTCTGAAGGAAAGTACATCAACAAACTTCTGAACCCGGGGACACCCCCGCTGTGATCGGTCATGGGCAGTCCTTTGTAAGTACGTGCAAAGAAACCATTGGTATAGGTGATGGTATCGCCATTTTCCAGAATATGTTGCGGTTTCTGAATCCTGTCAAAAAAAGCGGGGTTATAGAGGGTGGGATTAAGAATGCTGCCCGACCATTGAATCATATCATCTATACTGGCATAAATATTTCCTCCCCCATAGCTGAAATCATTCATACTACTGAAGGGTGAATACCCGTTTTCCTCCTTTTTGTAACCCACTGCAAATAAAGAGCTATCGGAGGGTAGCTCTGTTAAAACCATTGCTGAGTTCATTTTCATGGGCGCAAAAACCTGTTGTTGCATAAAGTCATCAAACTTTTGGTCAGTGACCCTTTCGATGATGCTGGCCAGCAAAGAGTACCCTCCGTTGGAATACAGATACTCGCTGTTGGGTGGGAAGTTCAGATGCGGATAGGACCTCAGGATTTCTATTTCCTCTTGCTGGGTCCAGGTTTCATCGAGCTTAAGCCCTCCCAGAAGGCGGAGCACATCAGTAGAAGGAACACCACTTGTATGGTGCATCAGATGCCTAATGGTCACTTCATGCTCATAGGAAGGCAATTCAGGAATGTACCTGCGGATGTCGACATCCAGGTCGAGCTGTCCCTGCTGCTCCAGCATTAATATGGCAAAGGAAGTAAACTGTTTGGCAACAGAGGCAATATCGAAAAGGGTGTGTTCATCCACTTTCCGGTTCTTTTCCAGGTTCATCATACCAAAACATCTCTTCAGCACAACTCCCTCTCCGGAAATCACAGCAATGGCACCTCCTGGCCCCTCAGCCCCATAATGAGCCAATAGCAATGAGTCAACTTTTTTATCCAATCCTTCATGGGGAGAAGACATGGCGGCAAACAGCGTTAATACAAAGCAAGTAACGTACGTAAGGCAAATTTTTGTTGTTTTCATCTGTCTAAAATTGATTAAAGTTACTAGATGGAACATCCAACAACACTCTTAATACACTGGCTGACAGGTTGTTTCCTAAATAGTCATACTCGTGTGTGTTTAAAAGTTAATCA
>SLPR01000323.1 GCA_007131895.1 Bacteroidales bacterium
ATCTCCTCCTTTAAACTGGTACTGAAAATTGTCATCCTTATTGTATTGCTCATGATTCTGCAGGCCATCCTCCAGGAGTACAGACTGATAGAACTTCTGACAAAACCTTTGGCCCCCATATTGAAACTGATGGGGCTACCCCCATCCACCTCCTTTTTGTGGATTGTGGCCAATACGCTGGGACTGGCCTATGGCTCTGCAGTAATGATGGAAGAAAGGAAGCAGGGCCGCATCACAAAAAAGGATGCAGACCTGCTCAATTATCATGTTGCCATTTCACACTCCAACCTGGAAGATGTGCTGCTGTTTGCTGCCATAGGAGTGTCTGTACCCTGGATGCTGGCTCCCCGGATTCTCATTGCTATGGCAGCGGTATGGTTGCGCAGATGGGCGTTGCACACATCTATTTAAATTAACATCAATATCTTTGCTGTTTTCAAATCTGCAGATCTTCATACTATCGGCGATTTTCATGCTTTCCTATGGGAGCATCCCCCTGTAAAACGCGTTTGCGCTTAAACGATATGCTGCTAACTGATTATTAATGTCCCCTCAAAGATGATCGCTTTGAAATCTGGTAGCAACACTTCAACGAAGCTTGGTATCGCCAATTAGCAAAACCAGCTTTCGGAGTATACTCAATATCAAAACATCGCCAAAATCAATGCAATTTTAAAGAACCGTCATCATCCATCTGGCCAAAAGGAGATGTGAGAATAATGTAACAAATCTCTTAATATATATAACACTTTTTCACTTGTAGAGAGGTAGTTTTGTACGTTGGTTTCTTATGGATAGGTAACAAGGTGTTAATTGTTGCTGAAACCATAAACAGGATGAATCATTTACCACTTAAATGATCTTACTTACAAAAGAATAATAAAACAAAACCACGGGAAAGCTTGTGTTGCATAATCCTGGTAATATAAACCTACCTCTTTAAAAATCTTTAAAACCCAATATCATGAAAAAATTAAGAATAAGTCTGATAGCCGCTTCAATTGCGTTATTGATTTTTGCCGGCTGTGCTTCCTGGAATAAAACCCAAAAAGGAGCAGTAGTAGGCACTGCTGCTGGCGGAGCTGTAGGAGCCATAATTGGTAAAACTTCCGGGAATACAGCCCTGGGAGCCATTGTTGGGGCTACGGTAGGCGGAGCTGCAGGAGCTGTTATTGGCAACGAGATGGACAAACAAGCTGAAGAAATCAAGAACACGGTTCCCGACGCAAGGGTTGAACGGGTAGGTGAAGGCATTGTTGTAGAATTCAGTAGCAATATCTTGTTTGGATTTGATCAGTCAAGCCTCTCAAATGAAGCAAAATCAAATCTTGACAAACTGGTTCTGGTTCTCAACAGCTATTCTGAAACAGACATTGAGGTACAGGGGCATACAGACAGCAGAGGAGCTGAAGCCTATAACCAAAACCTGTCAATTCAACGTGCCGGTGCCGTATCCAATTACCTTACTCAAAAAGGAATCAGATCTACTCGTCTTACAACCAGAGGATTTGGCGAAAACACACCAAGGTATGACAATTCCACTGCTGAGGGTCGTGCACAAAACCGCAGGGTAGAATTCCTTATCACTGCCAATGAAAAAATGAAGGCTGAGGCCGAAAAGAATGCAAAATAATTCAACTAACAATCAACTTTAATGAAAATAACCATGAAAATCGGAAAAATATTTATTGCATTGATGATTATGTTTTCAGCAACATTTACTTTTGCTCAAAGCACACAAAGTTCAGGGCCTGCTTTCGGTCTGCTGGGGGGTGTTAATTTCCAGAACCTTACCGGTAAAGACGCAGATGGCAGCAACCTGGATAATGACATAATCATTGGATATCATATCGGAGCCAATGTACAGATACCCATTGCCCCTGAATTCTATTTTCAACCCGGATTGCTTTTCTCCACCAAAGGAGGAAAAAGTACTTTAGGCCCCGTTACAAGCACTTATAGCCTCTCTTATCTTGAATTGCCATTGAACTTTGTTTACAAAGGTTTGCTCGGCACCGGATATGTAATGGTGGGTTTCGGCCCCTATGTGGGTTATGGTATCATGGGTAAGGCAAAACATGAAGGGGGTTCTTTATCCTATGAGAGCGATATTGAATTCACCAATACAGTGGATGCAGGCGACCCTTTAACTGAAACGTATTTCAAACCCCTTGATGTAGGGGGAAATGTTTTTGTTGGATATGAAACTGCTGTTGGATTATTTTTCCAGCTTAATGCTCAACTTGGTATGTTAAATATCAACCCTGAAGATAACAGATTTTCGACCAATGAAGCGTCCATAAAAAATACCGGTTTTGGCCTTTCGTTGGGATACCGGTTTTAACATTTCAAAAGACCAGGCGGGTTATTACCTAACCCCCTGGTTTTATGTATAGATCTACCCTTGAGTCTACCTATTAGTAATCCTTAAAAAAAAATCAAGATGGGAAAATCAACTTACTACTCTTTCTTTATTGCTTTACTGGTTGGTTTGGTATTTACTTCATGTGTATCAAGCAAAAAGTTTAACGCTTCTGAAGCCAGGGCCGACAAGCTGCAAACAGAAAATGAAAGAACCCTTAGCCAGCTTAACGAAAGTAACGCGCTGGTAGTCAAAACCAAAGAAGAAAAGGAAGCCATCAAAAAAGAGTATGCTTCCATTCAAAACGATTTGAAAGTACTCTCTTCCGAATCAAAAATGACCATTAAAGATCAGGCTGAGCGGTTAAAAAGTCTTCAGGATATGATGCAGGCGCAAACGGATAGAACTGAAAACCTTAAGAACTCCATTTCCAATGCATTGATGAATTATAAATCAGATGAATTAAATGTTTATCAAAAAGATGGAAAGGTTTATGTTTCGTTATCGGAAAAATTGCTGTTCAAATCGGGCAGTGATGTGGTAGATCCCAAAGGGAAAGAAGCGCTGAAAACGCTTGCCACAGTCCTGAACACCTCTAAAGATTTTTCGGTTGCCATTGAAGGCCACACCGATGATGTGCCCATTAAAACCCAACGCTTTAAAGATAACTGGGACCTGAGCACTGCAAGGGCTTCATCCATTGTGCGTATCCTTACTATTGACAATGGTTTTGATGCCGCACGCATCACAGCTTCGGGCAGAGGAGAGTTTCACCCGTTAAATCCCAATTCTACAACTGAGGAACGCGCCGAAAATCGCAGGACTGAAATCATTCTTTCGCCTGACTTGCAGGAGATTTACAAGCTTTTGTATAGTGATAAATAATTGCCGAAAATACTAAATAACTATATCCCGCGCTCCTTTTTTGGAGTGCGGTTTTTTATTGGGTAATGGGGCTAAAGCCCTCTGTTCTATTTAGCATCTCTGATCCGTCAGTTAAAACTGACGGCAATGGATAAGGGCAGTGTGTCAATCAGAAAATTGTCAGTTGTTTACCTTGTAGACTCTTATCTATTGTCGGGTATGGGGCTGAAGCTCCCCAGTTCTTCTTAGCATCTCTATTCTGTCAGTTAGAACTGACGCCAATGAACATGCAGACTCTTATCCATTGCCGTTGGCTTCAGCCAACGGATGAAAAATTGCTATACTCCAAAGGGGCTTTAGCCCCATTCCAAATGTACTGAACATTGACAATGCCTTTGATGCTATTCCAAAGTGGGTGCAGGAACAAGAATATCCTGATCGGGAGTATGTGGAAAATTCGAACCAATGGTTATAGTTTCAAAACCCAGGGTTTTAAAAAAGTTATAAAGCAAATCAATGGCAATGGTTTCGCTTTGTTCTAAGATCCCCATTTCAATGGCTCGATGGCTCATCAGCCTTGCTGCCGTTTGTTTTAATGCAACTGCTTCTTCCAGGCTCCAGCGCCCTTCTTCAATAAATATTTCATAATCCGAAGGATTAATGACTACTTCCAGTACTTCTGGTGGCGGTAGCTGAAACGTAATCGAGCGGTCCTCAATCAGCAGGTCCGACTCCTGAAGCCGGGAAAAATCATACCCAGAAAACACCCGGCCCCGGGCTATTACTACCATGTTGAACCGTCGGAAACTCAGATAATTCATGCCGTTAGCAACACCATGCCCCGGGCGCATTATGACCATGGCATCCAGCAATCTCTCTCCCGGAGCTTTGTCCACGAGTTTAAAAGTATCCAGCACCAATTCATCGTAATATACGGAGGTAAACAGTTGGGAAATCTTTTTTATCTCCTCAACCATAATGGCTGTATTGTCTATTTTCAGCACCCGGCTGCGGCTGCCAAAATAAGCCTTGTAAACCAGGATACCCATAATGATAAAGATGATGGTTAAGGCCAAATAGATGAATAATCGAATTGTCTTGAACATGGTATATGGTAGATTCGTATTGTTTTATGTTGTTTGTGGTCTTGTTAAGGCTGCAAATTATCACTTTCCAATGGCTTGATGATAACATGCACATGTTCAAACCCCATTGCCCTGAGCCATGACTCGAAAAATGCGACTGCATGCGCATTTGCCTGAGGCAAAACACCCATTTGGGGAATACTTTCCTTGATTTCCTTCTCCGCTTGTGCCAAAAAAGCATACCGGTCTTCATTGGTAAAACTGCTTCTGAAAAAATCTGTTTTGGAATACTCCTCCTTTATGCTTTCAGGATCCATAATCAAAGTGATAACCCTGGCATGGGGTATTCTCAGCTCGATGCTGTTTGCGCTGATGACTATATCATCTTCACCAATTTCTCTCATATTGATTCCTGCTTTGATACGGGCTTTGCAGGAAATAAGCAGTTTGCGGTCGCCATATTTATACCAACCCGGAACATCATTTACTTTTACAACTTTCGAAACCACAAATTCCACTGTGGCCATCTCCGACATATCCTGCAACCGGTGTATGACGCTAATGGGCTCCTTCTCCTTTTCAAAATACGAGCAAAAGGAAAAGGACAGGAGAAAGAAAGACATCAGAACAGTGAAGCGGAATCTGGTTATTTGTAAAGGCCTGTAATGCATAACGTAAGGTTTTCTGTTGATCTGATTCCAGATGGAATCGAATAATTATATATTGGGCTGCATGAAGCTTATATTGTAAAAGTACAGCTTATTAGCCAAATTGTGGAATTCCTGATCATGTATCTATTTCTTCCGGTTACATTAGACCAAGCATCATTGGTGGTAGTGTATGCCTTGCGGAAACCAATGCCTCCATGCTGAAGTACATTGCATTCGTTCGGTGGCGACTGAGGCTCGCCTCCGGACTAAAGGGATGTCTGTAAGCTAAACGAACCCTTGAGGTTTTGAAAACCTCCAGGGTTTAAATAACCCAAAGCAAGCAGCGTTATCTTAGCCCGGACGGGAACTTAGAGTCCCGACCGGGCAAGGATTCTCCAGTGTTCAGCGGAATAGTTTATACGAAAAAAAGGTTGATTTTTATACCGGACAGTACATCGACACATAAATTTCTTCAATCTACAGGCCTGTGGTGAAAAATACCAAACAAACTAATAATACAAACAAACTGAAAGACAGCATTTAGAAATTGATTATATTTGAACTATGATGACAAAGACGGAAATATTATCCAAACTGACTGAATTGAAACCAATTCTTTATCGGGAATATGCTGTGAAAGAGATTGGTTTATTTGGATCATATTCTGACAATTCCAGTTCGGAGGAAAGTGATATCGATATCTTGATTGAGCTTGAAAAACCTATCGGTTGGAAATTTTTCACATTAGAACTTTTCCTGGAGGAGGTTTTCAATAAGAAAATCGATTTGGTGACAAAAAACGCTCTTAAAGAGCAAATGAAAGA
>SLPR01000246.1 GCA_007131895.1 Bacteroidales bacterium
AAGGATGGCACTGGAAATACCCAGGGCAAACAAGCGAATGTAAGACAACAGGTCTCCAAGAATGCCTGTAACCATGTTGTAGCTGTCCCAGAGTCCAACGCCAAGATTCATGAAAACATTTCTCGTAAGGTTATTGAGCAGCAGAATCATCGAACCACTCACACCCAGCAATACGTACCATACCGGGGTAAGGCTGCTGCTTTCTACGGCAGTAAACTCACCAATGGAATACACCGAAATAGAACCTACCAGAAGTACAAACCATCCCATGGTTCCTATAGCCAGTTTCCAGCCAAACTGTCGGGTCTCGTTGATGATCTTCAGTACCATCCCAAAAAGAATCTGAATGGCACCCAACCCAATAGAAAGGTAAAACAGTACATTGTTGATATCGGTTCCTTGTCCACTGAGCCATTCATTCATATTGGCATAAATGGGGATAGAGGTATCATACAATGGAATTCCAAAGAACGTTCCCCCCACGATACCAAAGAATATGGTGGATAGACCCAGGTAAAATACCAGTCCCATCACCTGCTTCAGTTCTTTTGGTACTTTTTTCTTCAGTGCCAGGGCCGCGATGGCCATCAGGATACCGTAACCGGCATCCCCGAGACAGAAACCAAAGAAAATGGTGTAAAAGGGGGCAAAGAACGGGGTAAGATCCATCTCGCCGTATTTGGGCAGCGAATAGAGCTCGCCCAGCATTTCAAATTTCTTTGAAAAGTTTTTGTTACTTAGTGCAACGGGAACTTTGTCCTCTTTGGTTGCTCTTTGCTCGGTGTACAGATAGTTATGCTGTTCGAGGTAGATATCCAGGTCAGCTTTGAGTTTCTGGGGCACCCACCCTTCCAGAAGCATCACTTTTTCTTCTGCTTCAGGCCGGGTATGCATAATGGTGGAGTCAAACTCTACCGATTCTACCATCTGTCTGAAATAGCGGTCAATGGCTAGCATACTTTCTTCGGCATGCTTGTCGAAAAGAGCATGCAATAACTTAATTGCTTTCTCCGTCTCTTCTTTCTCTGCAATAATTTCGGAGATAGGTCTTTCAGGTGGACGCATTTCCTCTGCAGGGATCTCTTCAGTAAGGTATCCCTTTTCCACCATCACAAAATAGACCTGCCCTGCGTGATGAGAAATGACCTCTATGGGGTATTCATACTTCCATTTCTCTTCAAAACGCTTGGCAGCAATTGAGTAAAAGCGCAGTTTGATACGGTTGTCTCCCAGTATTTTCAGGGTTTCACGTGAGAAATCTCCCCAGGCTTCCACCAGTGATATCTCTTTCTTCAAGGCCGTAAGGTGCTGCTGCTTAACCTCCAGATCGGCCATTGCGTTTTTTACTATATCAAAGGCCTCTGAGCCGGAAACAGAACAGTCACCATCGCGTCGTTCAATTTCCCGTTTAGCGAGAAATTTCATGACCGACTCTACATCTTTTATATGCTCATATTTGTCCCTGATCTCGGCAGTTACCTCTTTTTCCTTTTCTATAACATGCACAACCCCAAGGCGGCGCAAATCGAGAAGGAATTTCCGGTAATCGCTGTGAAACACCAGGAACGAATATTTGGTCATGGGTTGTATCATAAACTTTCCTCCATTTCCTGAATACGTGATTTCACAATTTTCTGTGCAGCTTTCGACAAGTTTTCTTCGTCTTCCATAAATCGTTTTATTTTTCGGATGGCATCCTGAAAGCCTGGTATCTGCACCTTTTCGTAAAGGTTCACCTTTTGGGTGGTTTTACGGCGGGCGTGATCAAGCAGCCTCATTTTCTGATTGAACACTTCGCTTTCTATGGCAATCTGCGCAAGTTCCTTACTGATGGCAACACCATCCAGAAACCAGGAGGGCCGGTTGAAAACGCTGAACTCCTTCAGAGAAAAATCAACGCCTTCCAGCACAGGAGTTTTCACCCCTGCAATCTTCTTAACCGAAAGCTCAACATCTTCTACAGAAACCAGATCGTTGTCAAATTCACCCCATATTTCTACGGCATGCTGATAATCCTCCAGTTTCTTTTTAAGTTGCTTATCGAGGGCTTCGGCTTCAGTTTTTGCCTTTTTTACCTCAACACGCAAAGCAGCTTCCTTGTTCTTCAGGGTAGGCAATGCCTTCTCCCTTACCTTGAGCTGCTTCTCAAGTTGCTGTAAAGAGGTTTTATTATATTGAAACTTTATAGCCATATTATTATTGGTTTAGGGATTAGGGATTGGGGACTTGGTACAGGGATTAACAGTTGAACCGGTTGGGTTGTATTGCTGTTTACACCCTGCCTTATCCCTTAACCTATTTCTTCTTCCAGTACTTTTCAACGAACTCCTGTTTGAGTCCCACTTCTACAGGCGAGAAGTGCTTTCCGAACAATTCGTAAGCCGTATCAAGCATGGCTTCCACTTCAATATTTACATCAATGGCCAGCAATTTCTCAGAATATGCCCTGGCAAAGTCCAGTGTGCGCTCATCATAGTCGGTAAGGTCGAAACCGTTTTCCAGCTTGGTTTTGGCATTGGCAGCATCGGCATACAGACGAACGGCGGCATTCATCACCTGCGGATGGTCTTCGCGGGTACGCTTACCAATCACCAGCTGCTTCAAACGCGAGAGTGAGCGGAAGGGGTCAACGATTACTTTACCAATGTCGGAGTCTTTACGCAGGAACAACTGGCCTTCGGTGATATACCCGGTATTGTCGGGGATAGCATGCGTAATATCGCCGCTGGAAAGGGTGGTTACTGCGATAATGGTAATAGAACCTCCATCGGGAAACTGTACCGCCTTCTCATACAAACGCGCAAGGTCGCTATAGAGCGAACCGGGCATACTGTCCTTGGAAGGAATCTGGTCCATACGGTTAGATACGATACTCAGTGCATCGGCATAAAGGGTAAGGTCAGTAAGCAGTACCAGTACCTTTTGACCTTTTTCAGCGGCAAAATACTCAGCAGCCGACAACGCCATATCGGGCACCAGCAGACGCTCTACCGGGGGATTTTCTGTAGTATTGATAAATCCAACAATACGGTCAAGTGCACCGGCATCATCAAAAACTCTTTTGAAATAGAGGTAGTCGTCGTTGGTAAGACCTACACCTCCCAGGATGATCTTATCAGCCTGGGCACGCAGTGCCACGTTGGCCATAACCTGGTTGTAGGGTTGGTCGGGGTCGGCAAAAAACGGAATTTTCTGCCCGGTTACGAGTGCATTGTTGAGGTCGATACCTGCAATACCGGTGGCAATAAACTCCGAGGGTTGCATACGACGCACGGGGTTTACACTGGGCCCGCCAATTTCTCTTTCTTCTCCCATGATTTCGCCCCCTTCAATAGGTTCGCCATAGGCATTGAAAAAACGACCTGCGAGGTCTTCACCTACCTTCAGGGTGGGTGCTTTTCCGGTAAAAATCACCTCTGCATCGTTGGCAATACCTTCGGTACCGGCAAATACCTGCAGGGTAACAATATCGCCCATAATTTTTACTACCTGAGCCAAACGCCCGTCAACAATGGCCAGTTCCTCGTTGCCAATGCCGGAGGCCTGCAAAGATACGGTTGCCTTGGTGAGTTGGAACAGTTTGGTGTATATGCGTTGAAATGCTTTTGTGTCCTTTTCCATTACGCTACCTTTCTTTCTTGGATTATTATTTCAAGTTCTTTTTCATTCTTTTTGAACTCTTCGCTTTCAAATTCCGAATAGTTCATTTGCTTGTACTGGTTGATGAGTTTTTTAAAGTAGGGGTTTACCTCTTCAAAAGAATCAAATTTATAATTTGATTTGAGCACTTCAACCACATTTTCGAGCATATAACGTTGTCTGACAAAGCCCGAACGCTGGTCAATCTTATCAAATGCATCCTGCTGAGAAATTACAAAGTCAACCACTTCTCCTTTCCAGTAAGTAATGTGGTAATCCAATGGTACACCATCATCACCCAGGATATTGATTTGTTCGTACACCTCCTTACTTCTCAGCAATGCGTCTTTAACAAACCATACGTTTTTCGTCCAGTTTTCGCCGTTTTGCTTGTTGAGATACTCAATAATTTCGGGATATTCAAGATATTTGGAATAGCTTTCGATGGGGTCAATGGCAGGATAACGTTTGCTGTCGGCTCTTTGCTGAGAGAGGGCATAGAAACAGCGTGCCGCTTTTTTGGTAGATTCCGTAACAGGTTCTTTGAGGTTACCACCGGCAGGTGATACAGTACCGATGAAGGTAATGGAACCGGTTTCTCCGTTGTTGAGGTATACATAACCCGCTCTGGAGTAGAAGTTGGAGATGATGGCCGGCAGGTCCATGGGGAATCCGTCGGGTCCGGGAAGTTCTTCCATCCGGTTTGACATTTCCCTCAAAGCCTGCGCCCAACGTGATGTTGAGTCGGCAAGCAACAGCACCTTCAATCCCATGGCGCGGTAATATTCGGCAATGGTCATAGCAGTATATACCGATGCTTCCCTTGCTGCAACGGGCATGTTGGATGTATTGGCAATAATGGTAGTACGCTCCATGAGTTTACGTCCGGTGCGGGGGTCATCGAGCTCGGGGAATTCAGTGAAGATTTCCACCACCTCATTGGCCCTTTCACCGCAGGCAGCAATAATAACAAGGTCAGCCTCTGCCTGTTTTGACAAGGCGTGCTGCAATACCGTTTTACCGGATCCGAATGGCCCGGGAATAAATCCTGTACCTCCTTCGGCCATGGGGTTGAGGGTATCAAATACACGTACTCCTGTTTCCAGCACCTTGAAGGGTCTGGGCTTTTCTTTATACGCTTTGATGGGAACCTTTACAGGCCACTTCTGTACCATGGAAACTTTGTGCTCTTTGCCATCCTTGTCCACAAGCACAGCCATGGTTTCATTCATGGTATAGGAACCTTTTTTTGTAATGCTTTTTACGGTAAATTCTCCTTTGAAACCAAAAGGAACCATGATTTTGTGTCCGATCCAGTTTTCTTTTACTTCTCCCAGCCAACCACCTGCAATAACAGTATCACCTTCTTTGACCAGGGGTTCAAATTCGAATTCTTTGTCTTTTTCCAGGGGGTCGGTGTATTCTCCCCTCTTGAGGAAAACGCCTGTCATCTTGTCCAGGTCGTTTTGCAGTCCGTCAAAGTTTTTGGACAACAATCCTGGCCCGAGGGTTACCTCAAGCATATGCCCGGCAAATTCAACTTCCGAACCAACCTTCAAACCACGGGTACTCTCAAAAACCTGTGTATACACCTTCTGGCCCATAATCTTGATTACCTCAGCCATCAACCGGGTGTTGTCATGCTTGATAAAGCAAATCTCGTTTTGAGCAACCCTGTCCTGGGTTTCTACAATTACAAGGTTGGCAATAATTCCGGTTACCTTACCTATTGTGTTCATATATATCTATTTTTCAGTAAATGTTTCGGGTAATTTATAGCTTGATTTGAGTTCTTCCAGGAGCTCCTTGAACATCTTGCGGCCGTGTTCTTCATCAATGGCCAGCCATCTTTCCACCATACCCAGCTTGAGGGTAAAGGCCAGAATTTTGTTGATGGTGAAGTATTCAAAGAAAGTTACCTCTTCCAGGTAGTTCCAGCGGAGCTGATCGATGGCTTTTTCCCTCTCCTGCACATCGTCTGTTTTGGCGATATTGAGCAGGTCGTCTAACCAGGGTATTTCTGCCGACAAACCAAAATCACGGGCATGGCTCTTGCGGATGGTATCCGCTATTTCGTCATTGCCGATAATTTGATTTTCGTAGGGGATATCGTATTTGCGACAGACCATAGCGG
>SLPR01000299.1 GCA_007131895.1 Bacteroidales bacterium
AGCAGAATATGAACCATTTCCTTGCTTGAATTAACAATGTAAAGATAAAAATTATCAGTTATGACATTTCCCGAATATCTTGAAAATGATAAATACCTGCAGCCCTTTGCAGAGGCAATTACCGGACGTATAAAACGTGCTGAAGAAAGAGAGAAACAGCTGGTGGGAAATTCGTCGCTTTCTGATTTTGCCGTAGGCTATATGTATTATGGCCTGCACAAACAAAAAGATACCTGGATCATGCGCGAGTGGGCACCCAATGCAACTAAAATATATCTGACAGGCGATTTGTCCGGTTGGCAGCTGAGGGAAGAATTTGTATTTCAGAATATTGGCAACGGAAACTGGAGTATTGAGTTACCACACAAAACCCTGAAACATGGAGATTTGTACAAACTTCATGTATGCTGGAACGGAGATAGTGGTGATAGGATTCCTGCATGGGCCCGCCGGGTAGTGCAGGATGAACATACCAATAATTTCACCACCCAGGTGTGGGATCCCCCAAAACCCTACCAATGGAAACACAAAGCCCCAAAGAAGAACGCATCTTTTTTTCCTATGGTTTATGAGGCACATATAGGCATGGCTACTGAGGAGTATGGAGTGGGAACCTATGAGAATTTCAGGAGGAATGTTTTACCCGGAATAAAAAATTCAGGATACAATACCATCCAGTTTATGGCCATCCAGGAACATCCGTACTATGGGTCCTTTGGTTATCATGTGAGCAGTTTTTTTGCAGCAACCTCACGTTTTGGAACGCCCGAAGAGCTAAAGGCACTTATTGACGATGCCCACGGAATGGGAATACATGTCATTATGGATATTGTGCATTCACATGCGGTAAAGAATGAAGTGGAGGGGATAAGCAGATATGATGGCTCCCTTTACCAGTTTTTTCATGACGGCCCGAGAGGCGACCATCCTGCGTGGGACAGCCGTTGCTTTGATTATGGAAAAAATGAAGTATTGCATTTTCTTCTTTCCAACTGTAAATTCTGGCTGGATGAATATCGTTTTGACGGTTATCGCTTTGATGGAATCACCAGTATGTTGTTCAAAGATCATGGACTGGGCAGTGCTTTTAGTGAATACAAACAATACTATGATGGCAACCAGGATGACGACGCCATAGTATATCTAAAACTGGCCAATAAGCTGATTCACCAGGTAAATCCTGATGCAATAACCATTGCAGAGGAGATGAGCGGTATGCCCGGGCTGGCAACACCTCAGGCAAAAGGAGGGTATGGTTTTGACTACCGCCTCGCGATGGGTATACCAGATTTCTGGATAAAAACCATCAAAGAGAAAAAAATCGAATTCTGGCATGTAGGAGATTTATTCCATAATCTTTCCAATAAACGTGCGGATGAACATACCATTCATTACGCGGAATCGCATGATCAGGCTTTGGTAGGGGATAAAACCATCATTTTCTGGCTTCTGGATAAAGAGATGTATTATAATATGCATGTAAGCCATCAGAGTATTGTTGTGGAAAATGGCATTGCCCTTCATAAAATGATTCGTCTGGTTACCCTGGCCACCGCCGGCGACGGTTATCTGAATTTTATGGGGAATGAATTCGGCCACCCCGAATGGATAGACTTTCCGGGAAGACACAATAACTGGTCGTATCATTATGCCCGCAGACAATGGAGCCTGGCAAAAAATAAAGAGCTACGATATCAGTTTCTTAATCGTTTTGATCAGCAAATGATAAAGCTTTTCAATGACCGCAAAATACTCCAGAAGGATATACAGTATCCACGGGTGCAGAATGCAAATGATCAGGTACTGATTTTTGAAAGAGGAAAGTATTTGTTTGTATTTAACTTCAATCCATTCAACTCTTATACGGATTACTCATTTGAAGCTGATGCAGGAACATATTCAGTTGTTCTGGATAGCGATAGTAAAGAGTTGGGAGGTTTTGGAAGGCAAAAGCAGGATCTGATTCATCATACCTTTAAAAATCCGGAGGGAAAAGCTGTACTAAGTCTTTATATTCCTTCTCTTTGTTCATTTGTATTGGAGAAAAGTAAATAGGGCTGTTGAACAATAAATCCTTTATGGTATAGTTATTTTCTTTAATTTTGCAGTCACAATTATTATAGCTAACCAATACATTTATTTTAAAAAAAAGTATCCATGATTAAAAGATTTGTAATTATTGCACTGGTAGGTTTAGTGATGATTTCCTGCGGCCAGGTAAAAGAGCAGCAAAGCGAAGTTGCTGAATCAAAACTGATTTCAGAACTGGTTTCGCAACCCCTCGAATACGAAGGTAAAGAAGTAAGTTTTGACGGTGTTATTTCTCACATTTGCAGACATAGTGGCGACAAAATGCGTGTAAATCAGCTTGACGACGCTGATTTCAGTATTATGGTAATGCTGGAAGAGTTTCAGTCTCAGTTTAGTGCAGAGTTTGAAGGAAAACGTGTAAAAGTTACCGGATTAATGAAAACGGTTGTTCGCAACATGGAAGAACTTGAGCACTCTCATGACCACGCACACGACGGAGAAGAAGGACACGATTGTTCATCTACTGAAGAAGCCGTTAAACTAATGGCAGAGAGAGGCATTACGCCCGATATCAGAGCTTATGTAGAACTCAGGGGTTTTGAAATTGTAGAAGAACAGGTAGAAGAAGAGGTTGTAGAAGTAGCTGAGGTTGCTAAGGCCGGAGAGGGTTGCTAAACAGTTTTAATGATATTTATTGAAAAGGATGTTTCTGCTTAAGGAAATGTCCTTTTCTTATTTTTATGTTTTCAGGATTTTATGACGATCACAGAAAAACTTCAGAAATGCTTCAAAGCCCCACTACCGGGTTTTACAGCTCAACTGCAAATGGCACCTGGTTACAGGATGAATGATTTGCTCAAAGCAGACAATCATATCAATGCCGTGAAGAGCAGTGTGCTGATTCTGTTTTATGAAAAGGCAGGTGAATACTACTTGCCGTTTATCAAAAGACCTCATTACGATGGTGTTCACAGCGGTCAGATAGCTTTTCCCGGAGGACGGTGGGAGGCTACTGATAAGAGCATGTATCATACTGCCTTACGTGAAGCCAGAGAAGAGATCGGCATTCATTCCGAAAAAGTAAGTTTTATGGGTAAACTTACAGATTTATACATTCCCCCCAGCAATTATATTGTGAGTCCATTCACCGCCATATACCACTCCGCAAATACTTTTGTGGCAGATCCAACCGAAGTAGCCGCAATCATTGAGATTCCCCTCTCATTTTTTCTTCGTCCGGAAGCTCGTACAGAAGCCCTGTTGAAACTTTCAAACGGACAAGAGATTACCACTCCCTGTTTTAATTATAACAATCATATTATATGGGGAGCTACAGCAATGATATTGAATGAACTCATTGTACTGTGGAAAACTACGGTATAATACAGGTAATTTATCGGGTAAGCCCATTAAATTCAAAGGGCTAATTTTGAAGAAGTGTTTAATTAAGAGTTTAATAGTAGTTTGATTTCAATAAACCTGCTAAAAATTCTTATAACTATAATTGGAAAAACAGTTCTCAAACCCATAAAAAAAGAATAGTTATGAAAAAGTTAAATTACCTACTATTGTCTATTGTACTGATGGTGCTTTGTATCGGCAACACGCAGGCACAATCAGATTTTCGAATGCAATCTGTATTTATATACAACTTTACCCGTCTTATCGCATGGCCTGCAGATTACCAGAGTGGTGATTTTATTATCGCAGTGTATGGCAACTCCGGCATGAGTAAGGAGATCGAAGAAATGGCACAGACCAAAAGAGCCGGAAACCAAAGTATTGTAGCGGCAAACTTCAGTTCGGTGGATGATATCTCTAAATGTCATATTCTGTATATTCCCTCTAATCAAAGCAGGAGGATTTCGGAGATTGTAGCTGCATTAAAGGCAAAAAATATCAATGCGCTGGTGGTTACGGATTCGCGCAATGCGATTAACAATGGATCGGTAATTAATTTTACCGTTGTTGATAACCGTCACCGATTTGAACTAAGCCAGGATAATGCACGTGCCATGGGACTCAACCCTGGCGGTGAAATAGCGCGACTGGCGATTCTGACAGATTAAAGTGGTGATGCCTTTTGTTCTTCAGGCTGTGGAGTTGCTAATTTTTCTCATCAGTGTGATACAATTTTAGTAATTTTAGCCCGAAAAACAATTCGTATAGTATTATATATTTAAAATGTCTTTAAATGAGGCTAACCATTGGAAGAAAACTTAGCATTGGTTTTACAATCCTGATTCTCTTTTTTCTAATCAGTATTACCACGATTTATATTACTCTTACCAGGGTTCAAAATGTAAACGAACGTAACAGTGAGGTTTATGTGCCATCAATGAACCTGCTGATGGAGTTGAAAAGCCAGATAGTAGAATCGGAAAAGCTTATCGGTACCTGGATTTTCATCCAGAGTATTGATGATACACCTGATAAAAACCGTCTTAGAGAACTTATTAACAATGATTATCCGGCCCTTCGCGATGAACTTCTTGAAATATCACAAGAATGGAATGAAGAACAGGTAGAAGAGCTGCAGGAGGTTTTGCGTCAGATTGGCGAATTATTTATTACATATGGCTTTGTAATGGATGAGCTTTCGGATTTCATGAGTTACGATGATGTAATGGTCATTTTTGAAATCAGACCCATGATGGAAGAAGGCGGCACTATTGTAAGAAATACCAGGCAATTGATCCAAGGTCTTGATAACCTCCTTGATATTCAGCGTAACGTCGTTGCCGAAGGACAGTCTGATATGGAGGTAACCCTGGAAAGATTCAGAAGCCTGAGTTTCCTGTTGGGTCTTATTATCGTAGTGGGAGGTATTATTATTGCTTCTGTTTTTGTAAGGATGATTACCAAACCGGTTCTTTATCTTCGCAATATTCTTAATGAGATGGGTGAAGGTAAGCTTCCCGAACACAGCCTTAAGGCCAGGGAAGATGAAATTGGCGATATGAGCAAGGCCCTTAATTTTTTAATTGAAGGGCTGAAAGAGAAAGTAACTTTTGCTTCGGAGATTGGCAACGGCAACTTCGAGCATGAGTTTAAGCCATTGAGCGATGAAGATACCCTGGGGCTCTCACTTGTTGAAATGCGCGGTAGTCTTCAGCAGGCAAAAACAGAGGAAGACAAAAGAAAAATCGAAGATACCAAACGAAACTGGTCCACCCAGGGAGTTGCAAGGTTTGCTGAATTGCTAAGGCAAAACAATGATAATCTTCATGAGCTTTCTTTCAATATTATCAGAAACCTTGTGGGCTATCTTGAAGCCAACCAGGGAGGTGTGTTTATCCTGAGTGAAGATACTGAAGAACCAAGTGTTGAACTCTTTGCCTGTTATGCTTATGAGCGACGCAAGTTCTTAAAGAAAATTATCACCAAAGGCGAAGGGCTTGTAGGAACCTGCTTGCAGGAGGGTGAAACCATTTTTCTTACTGATGTCCCTGATAGTTATATCAATATAACCTCCGGCCTGGGCGACTCCAACCCCAGATGTATTCTTATCGTACCCCTTAAATTGAATGATGAAATATTTGGAGTTATTGAAATTGCGTCTTTCAAGGTGCTGGAACCTCATCAGATTGAGTTTGTTGAAAAAGTAGCAGAATCCATTGCTTCAACCATTTCCAGTGTCAAGATAAATATTCGTACCACAGAGTTACTGCATCAGTCACAGGAGCAAAGTGAAGAAATGAGAGCACAGGAAGAGGAAATGCGTCAGAATATGGAAGA
>SLPR01000023.1 GCA_007131895.1 Bacteroidales bacterium
AAAACGATTCAACAGCAAATCCACATAGCCATTGATATGGCGCAAGGGAGCCCGCAAATCGTGGGATACCGAATAGGAAAAGGCCTCCAGCTCCTTGTTGGCGGCTGCCCGGATATCCTTTTCTTCTGTCTGAAAAATGATTTCCTTATTGGCAAGGATTAACTCGGCGGCACGTTTTTCTTTTTCTTTCTCCTGGAAAAATAGTTCTTTGTTGGCCAGGACAAGTTCAGCCGCACGTTTTTCCTTTTCCTTGTTCTGGAATAAAAGTTCTTTGTTGGCAATTACAAGTTCCGCTAATCGATTCCCTCTCTCTTTATCCTGCGCAGATAACTCTTTATTGGCAATAAGTAAACCCGTCCTCATCCTATGGCGCTCTGTAAGACCCTGGTTTAACAAAATTTCAAGGGACAGATATTGCTGCTGCAAGGCCTGCAATTCAGTGATAAGTTCTTCTTTTGTTTTGTCGTGGTAATTCATGTTATTATACTTAAGATATACTAACAATGCGCTTGCTAATCATGACCCAGGGCCAGAAATCTACACCTGAGTCTTAACTATCAGCGGCCTTGTAATGTACGCTTATTTATTTCAATTATACTACGTGAAGCACGGTATTATATTATTATTCAACTTGTTGAGCCGAATTTAGCTTCGCTGAGCTCCCCTGGATCGGCTGCAATAAATACCAATGTTACACCCAGACCAATATGGACAAGCTTGAACTATTGGTTGCAGCAAACCAATAAAGACCCCGAGATTGAGTTGACGATTATGTGAAGGATTACCTGCCCGGGAAAAGATGGTATTAATGAAATGTGATTGATTACTGAGAAAGGGTTAACTCAAACCATCCTCCAAATCGCTGGCAAAAAAATGTTGTAACATTTTCCGGAAGTCATCTCTTTTTACCGGTTTAGCGAGATACTCATCCATACCCAGGGCCATGTATTTTTCACGATCTCCTTCAAATGCATTGGCACTCAGGCCGATGACAGGTGGAAGGTCCGTAAATCTTTCCTTCAGAATTTGTGTGGCCTTAATGCCATTCATTACCGGCATTTGGATGTCCATCAGGATAAGGTCATACTTACCAGGTTCGTAGAGCTCAAGGGCCTGTGCACCGTTGTTGGCAATAGTAACGGTATGACCCAATGACTTCAGCATCAGACTTACTACTTTTTGATTCACCACTTTGTCTTCCGTAAGCAAAATGTGCAGGCTTTGGTGGTTGGCATATTTATGTTGCAGGAGCTCTGGTTCCAGCTGAGATTCAGCAATCTGAGCCGTAAAAGTAAACCAGAAGGTGCTCCCGTTATAACTATCACTTTCAACGCCTATTTCACCCCCAAGCAGCCCCACCAGCTCTTTACAGATGGATAATCCCAGTCCTGTCCCTTCATAATAGCGGGTATCGTTATCATCAATCTGTGAAAACGGACTGAAGAGTTTTTCCTGTAAATGGGCGGGTATGCCAATACCGGTATCCACCACCTTAATTTCAATCTTTACCTTTTTCCCCTCTGTTATCTCCTTTAACAGCCGTGCCTGAACCGACACAGAACCCTTATGGGTAAATTTCAGCGCATTGGAAACCAGATTATTTATCACCTGCGACAAACGGCTTTTATCGGTTTTGATAAACCTGGGTATTGCAGGATCCAGATGTGTAAGCACCTTTACTCCTGGCCTTGTTATGTTTCGATACAACATCTCAGCATTCTGCAGGATGGATTGAAATTCAAAATCCAGATGGTTAAGTTCAATATTTCCAGCCTCAATTTTCGAATAATCCAGCACCTGGTTGATAATTTCCTTCAAATTCTCCCCGGATGCCTTTATGGTATTCACATAATCCTGCTGATCCTCGTTAAGTTGGGTAAGTTCCAGAATATCTATCATCCCCAATACACCTGTAAGGGGGGTACGAATTTCGTGGCTCATATTGGCAAGAAAGTTTTGCTTAAACCGGGCCGTTTTCCGGGCAATTTCCAATTCCCGCAAATCCTTATCTGCTTGTTTTCGTTCGGTTATATCTTCCTTTACTGCCAGAAAATGAGTAATACGCCCCATTTTGTTTTTTATGGCTGAGATGGATGCAAATTCCCAATACAGCTCACCATTTTTCTTTTTATTGTGCAGTTCACCCCGCCATTCCTTACCCGATAAAATCGTTTCCCACAAAGTACTGTATTCTTCTTTGGGTTTTTCTCCCGAACTGAATATGCGCGGGGTCTTACCTTTCAGTTCTTCAAATGTATAACCCGTAAGGGTCAATGCTTTGGCATTGACATATTCAATATGTCCATTAATGTCTGTTATTAAGATAGAAACAGGACTTTGTTCTACTGCACCGGATAGTTTGATGAGTTCATCTTCTGCATGTTTGCGTTGGGTAACATCACGTATAACCCCTTCATGATAAAGGACTTCTCCCTTGTCATCCTTTACATACCAGCCATGATCTTCAACCCATATCTCTGAGCCATCTTTCTTTTTTAACCGGTATACGTCTAAAACTCCCATTTTATCTTTGTTCAACACATTGGCACGTTCATCATCAAAATACAATTGTTTATTGACATCAACAGCCATGAGTTCTTCCTTACTTGCATAACCCAACAGGGTCACCATAGCCGGATTTACGTCCACAAACCTGCCTTCTGCGGTAGTTTTATAAATACCGTCGGGCAGTCGTTCTACCAGTGTACGATACAGTGCTTCACTTTCTTTCAAGGCCTGTTCCGCCTGTTTCTGACTGGATATATCCTGGAATGAACCATGTACCTTGTAGATGTTTCCATCTTCATCTCTTACAGCCTCACCCACTGTTCTGACCCATAAGCGTTTGCCCGTGGCAGTAATGATTTCCATTTCTTCGTCGTATGAAATACCCTGTTGGGCACAATTATGAAAAACCTGGCTGATTTTATCACGCCATTCGGGTGCATAAAAATTGATTCCCTCATCCAGTTGTGGTGAGTATCCGGGAGGCATCTCATGGATGGCTGCTACTTCATCCGACCAATAAGACCGATTCTCTTTCAGTATTACATTCCATCCGCCAAGTTTTGCCTTTTCACCGGCTATGCGAAGCAGCGCATAGTTATCTTTTAGTTTTTCTTCAGCCAATTTGCGATTTGTAATATCAATCACCATTACATGACGCGCCTGTATCTCCCCATAAACGATAGAGTGAGAGACTATTTCCACATTTATAAGCTCGCCATTCTTTTTCAGATGTCGCCATTCTCCGGCAGAATTATACGATTTGCGGGTGAGTTTTATATCTTTTAGCAAAGCTTCTATATCGTTATCAGGACGGATATCCTTTAATGTCATCGACAAAAACTCCTCCCTGCCGTATCCATAATGCACTACAGCAGCATGATTGACTTCCAGAAACTTAAGGGTTGCCAAATCGTATATCCACATGGGTTGTGGATTATTTTCGAACATATATCTGTATCTTAACTCGCTTTCCTTAATTTCATCTTTGGCCATAGCCAGGGCTGAAATGTTTTGTTTCAGTTCGGTTGTTTGTTCTTCAATCAAACGATTTAAGTTATCCAGCCGGCTGGTTTCTGCCGGAATCCACTTTCTGATTAATATGGCTAAGATCACAAAGGATACTCCCAGGTTCATGAGTTTTGGGAAAAACACCACTTGTGGCTGTGCCAGAAAATTGTAGTAGGAAATGGGGATCAGTCCCGATAATGAGGTAAACCAAACACCAAAGTAGGTACTTTCCAGGAGTGTGCGGAGAGCATCAATGGCCAATATTATCAGTAAGGTTTTCAGTAATTTATCATGCAGATTGTTGAGCATCAGTTTCTTTACATAAAAGAAAGAAATATAAGCCCACACAAGCACCAGCATCAGATAAATTGCAGGGGTGATATAATTAAAATATGCCATAGTAAATTCATTTTAATCAAACAACAGAATTCCAATAACCAATGAAAGAAGCGGATAAATTTTAAAGTCTTCAGGGATACCTTATTGTTGATGTCGGATTGATTGTCTTTTGATGTCGGATTGATTGTCTTTTATTGAGTAGATGATTTTGTTAATTTACTTTTTGTATTCAAATGACTCTCCTGGCCCTAAAAATTGACAAAAAGTACTTAATTGCCGAATTTTCTTTAAAATATTTGTATCTGTTTGGCTATATACTTGTTACAATTATATTAGAAAGAAATTTTACGGGTACAGTTTTTCAAAACATCGGTAAAAAACTGTAGCTTTAAGGTAAGCATAATTTACCAACCTGTTGTTATCAATTTTAACCGGGCCCATCGCGACGAGGCTCTCATCCAATCCGACAGATACTCAATCATAGACGCGAATGAAGACACGTCTCAAAATATTAGTGAAACACCTTCCCCAATTCATATTTTAATTGCAAAACCCGTATCTTTGCATTAAACACAATGATAATGAAGGAGTCAAGGCTTAGTTTATTGAACAAATCCTTTAAAATTTTAAAAGGCCTGACACAGGCTGAATAAATTAGAAATATTTCTTCCCTTTAATAATCCTGATTATGATACGTACGATCGTAACACCTGATAAAAACTATCTTTCTATCAATATACCTGAAAAGTATATAGGTAGAAAAATGGAAGTAATTGCGTTTGTTATAGATGAACCTTTGGATGATGTGATTTATACTGCCAAAAGCAGTAAAAGTTTTTCTGCAATAAAGTTAAACACCCAAGGTTTTAAATTTGACAGAGATGAAGCAAATGAGCGATAATTGTTTTATTGATACCAATATCCTTGTTTACTGCTATACAAATGACGAACCGGTTAAACAGCAAAAAGCTTTGGATATTGTACATAATCCCAATACATTTATCAGCACCCAGGTTCTGACCGAACTTTCTAATACATTAAAAAAGAAGTTTAAACTGGACTGGAAAATCGTCGAAAATGTAGTTTCGGAAGTAAGCACAGACTTTAATGTTTATGTAAATAAGCCCGCTACAATTGAACGGGCATGCCAGATTGCTCATAAATACCAATTTTCATTTTATGACTCGCTTATTATGGCTGCTGCAATGTCCTGTAATTGCAAAACTCTGTATTCTGAAGACTTGCAAAATGGTCAAGTGATTCAAAACAGCCTTACTATCATAAATCCATTGAAATAAAATTACTACACCATCCCAAGTGAATTTTCAAAACCTATTCCCCGAAATTCACTTTTAGCTCTTAAATAATGAACTCATTCAGGATTCCCAGAAAAACAAAAAAAGCATTCAACAAAACGATGTGGCTTTATCCTCCTGACGAAAAAAGCAACTCTTTGATGGCCAGTCCCACAAAAACTCAGGAAGATTATATCGCAGTTAAAAAAGGTATTGTCAGAAAGTTTCCAAATTCTACACAAGCTGAAAGGAAAAAGTTTATAGCCGAACTTGATCAGGAGATATTTGTCGAAGACCCTGTTTTAAAAACATACATTGACGATATTATTCGGGAAGACTTGCGCATTTCATCGTATAACACTCTTATTGAAGCTAAAAATAATCCAAAAGCAGTAAAAGCGTATTTCAATTTCGTAAACGCTTACCACTTATTTACTAAAGGACAGGATTCGTACGGTAACATTTGCTGCATGGCTATTGACAGCGCTAAGAAACTTCTAAAACCTGAAAAAAAGAAATAGATTGGATCTTTTTCGTCTTTCTCAAAATTCAGCTTTACACTCCTGACAATGATAAACGTTATTGATATTGTTAAAAGGAACTGCAGCGAAAAGAGATAAGAGAATAAAAAAGAGTTTTTTTATTTTGTTTTTACCAAAGCTGACTTCAATATTTGCTGAACTGCATGCCGGACATATCACTTCCTCCTTTTTATCTGATGACAGTATTAATGAAGCTTTTTCCAAATCTTTCTCCAGGATCATTACTTGCACACCACTTGAAAAAATCCGGTTGTAGTGGGGCATAAGTGTAGAAAAATTTTCATTGGTGAGGAAACTGTCAACACCTTCATTTTCGAGCCTCCCCTTTATCAGGTTTGCTTCAAAGGAAGTTTCGCATGTCATTAAACGGACAACCTTCATACGGAAACGTTTTTAATAAAAAGTTATGTTTTGTATTCGACTAAGAAGTTCGGGCGAACGGATTCCAATGAACCCATAATGCCCAAAAATACAGCTTTTTTCTTTTTATTGTACACTTATTACTTATTGTCAACTTCTCAGTTATGCTGGTAAATTTGTATTTTTTAAGAGTTTGCAGCTTCTAACTTTCTGGCGGTGAGATGAGAATTGAAAACAGCACAAACTGTACATTAGCGAACAGTTGTTGCACGTTTTCGAAGCAACTAAGGTTTTGCTTTTCGGGAACAGGCTTTGCAATTACCTGCATTACTGTACTCTATACATTTTGGCACAAAAGATGGCTATTATGGTATATTTAACATAAAATTTCTAAACCCTCCAAATGAACTGGAATTACGTTAAAATCGCCTGGAGAATCCTCCTGAAAAACCTGAAATACACCGTAATAAATGTTGCCGGGCTGGGGCTTGGATTCTCTGTATCAGTACTTTTAATTGTTTTTGTTTTTCACCAATTGAGTTTTGACCGGTTTCACGAAAAATCCGATCGCATCTACAGGGTAACCCTTCATGGGTCAATGGCAGACGGGAAACTCCTTTCGGCTGCCTTTACCAGTGGTGATATTGCCCGGCACATCGCCGAAGAGGTGCCCGAAGCAGAGCTGGTTTGCAGAGTTTACAACTGGGGGCTCATGGAAGTTTTTGCTCAGGAAAAACGTTTTACGGATAATAATCTGCTGTGGGTTGATTCCACATTCTTTGATATTTTTACGTTTCCTCTTCTTAAGGGCCATCCTGAGCATGCGCTCAAAGAGCCCAACAGTGTTGTTTTGACGCAATCTGCAGCAAATAAATTCTTTGGAGATGAAGACCCCATGAAGCAGACCCTCAGGATAAGAGGGGATACCTATCAGGTTACCGGCCTCATGCCAGACCCTCCTTCCACATCCCACCTGCAATTTGACATGCTGGCTGCTTTTCACTCCCTGGAAACACAGGAGTTCAACATTGTTCAAAACAGCGGAATCTCCTTTCCTACCTACATTCTGAAAAGAGAGGGTGCAGATTCGGATGTCCTAAGGGAAAAAGCATCCCGGGTGGCCGACCATTATTTCAATGAACGTTTTCATCTTATAGGGATGAGCGGAACGCACAGCCTCCAATCCCTGAACAGAATCTATCTGCATTCGGGTTTTGGGTTTGACAGTTCCGTTACCGGAGACATACAGCATGTTTACGTTTTATCATTTCTTGCCCTCGCGGTGATTGTTATCGCGGTATTCAATTTTGTAAACCTTGTTACCGCACAGTCAGAAAAACGTATGCGTGAGATTGGCATGCGCAAAGTCATGGGAGCCTTCCGCAAAGACCTCACTTTGCAGTTTATTGGTGAATCTGTTCTTCTGGCATTCATGGCTTTTTTATTGTCGTTAGGGCTCAATGAAATTCTCATCAACGAATTTTCCTTTCTTCTGGATGAAAATCTCCGTCTTGAATACTGGTACCATCCCGGGCTGCTCCTCTCAATTGTTTCAATGGTGCTTATTACAGGAATCCTGGCGGGTCTATATCCTGCTTTATACCTTTCGGGTTTTCAGCCTATTGCTGTGCTGAAAGGATTGACAAAAAGCTCATTGGCCAGTCAGCTGATTCGTAAGGTGTTGGTCATATTTCAGTTTTCTATCTCTATCTTTCTCATCACCACCGTGCTTTTACTCAATCGCCAGGTAGACTATATGCGAAGCAAAGACCTGGGTTTCGGCCGTGAAAACCTGGTTTCGGTGCGGGGCCTCACCCAAAACATTCGCAATGCTTATCCTGCCTTGAGATCAGAGCTGTTGCAACACCCTTCCATTACCCATGTGGCAGCATCGAATGAAGTACCCGGAGAAAATATGAGCCTGCAAAACAGTCGTAAATCAGAAGACACCCCGCAATCGGCCATAATGATGTACGAAAATCGTATTCAGCATGGTTACCTGGAAGCTTTTGGCATGCGCATCGTCGAGGGGCGTGATTTTGATCCGGAAATGGGAACCGACCGAACTGCCATCATCCTTAATGAAACAGGGGTCAGAAAGCTTGGTCTGGAAAACCCCATAGGCGAAGAAATTTTGGTATGGCAACACACAGGTAAAATAATTGGTGTAGTGGCAGATTTCAATTTTATGTCGCTGCATAATGAAATCGACCCCATCTCTTTCACCATGTATGATGACTGGATATCAAGGATCAATATCCGTATACTGCCCGGGAATGCGCGTAAAACACTGGACTGGATAAAGGAACAGTTCGAAAAAACAGATTCCAATTACAGCTTTGAGTACTTTTTTGTTGATGACCTTTTCTCGCAAATGTACCAGCGCGAAGAGCACCTTAACAAGCTTACCCTGGCAGCTGCTGTCATTGCAATCATCATCTCTTTCATGGGGCTGTTTGCGCTTACCTCTTTCACTATTCAGAAACGGATCAAAGAGATTGGCATCCGCAAAACCCTCGGAGCCTCTCTTCCGCAAATTCTTGGGTTGTTGTTCCGGGATATGTGGCGCTGGATAGTCATCGGCTGCCTTGTTGCATGGCCTTTTTCGGTGTATGTGATCGCAAGGTGGCAGGAAAACTTTGCCTACCGCATTACCATAGCCGATCACTGGTATTTGTTCCTCCTTGCAGGAATACTTGCCGCGATGGTGGGCACCATTGCCACCTTCACCCAGGCATGGGGAGCCTCAAAAACCAATCCCATTGAAAGCCTGAAGGCAGAATAATACAGAGCAATCAATAAAAAACAGGTGATAGCCATAAACTATCACCTGTTCGTTTTTCAGGAATATTTACTCCCGGAATTAACGTGTATGCACCAATCTGCCAATGATCAGCCTGTCGTCCAGTTCCAGCCTGTAAATCACAACTCCCGAAAGCTGGGTTGCTGCATTGTACTGGATGCGGTAATACTGGCTGGCTTTTACATCACCTTCAAACAGAACGGTGATTAATGCACCTGTGGCATCATACAAGGCCAGTTTTGCATTAGCCGAAACGGTTGGTTTGAACTCGAAGGTTACGTGTTGGCTGAAAGGATTGGGATAAGCCATGAAACCGATCTCCTCAGGAATGATGGTTACCCATGTGGAGGGCTCTACCAATACCTCAGCCATTCCGGAACTGCTGTTACCTGATGAATCGGTTACAGTGAGCGTTACGGTGTTCGGCCCCACATGACTCTGATCGAAGGTATATTGATCCAGGGTCATTTCAGCAATCTCACAATTGTCGGAGGAACCGTCATCAATATCCTCAGCTGCAATGGTTATCGTACCACTCTCATCCAGTTGTACAACGATGTCCCTTGTTATCACTACCGGGGCCATCTCATCAAGAACTGTCACGGTAACCATGGCTGACGCACTCTGGCCATATTCGTTAACAGCAGTAACCTCAACCTGGTTATCTCCCAGGTTGTCGCAGGTAAACAATTCGCTGTCAAGGGCCAGTACTATTTCGCTGCAAACATCAAAACTTCCCGCATCTACCATTTCAACGGTAAGGGTTGCTGTACCATTTTCATCCAGGTACAGGGTTGCATCGGTAAGCACCAGTTCAGGGACAGATTCATAGACCGTAATAGTAGCTGTTGCTTCTGTGGATCCACAATCATCAGTATAGGTATATGTGATTTCATGGGTTCCCACTCCTGCAGCATCCGCGTCGAACAATCCACCAACAACACCCGGACCGCTGTAAACACCTCCGGCAGGAAGGCCTCCTGTAAGTGCAAAAGCATCTTCTCCTGCACAAACATCTGTAAAGGGCTCAAGCGTAGCCTGGGGGGTGGATTCAGTCACCTCGATGGTTGATGTGGCCACTCCTTCACCGCAGGTAGCAGTAAAGGCATAGGTAATCTCATGGATACCCACCCCTGCCGCTGAAGGATCAAATATTCCATCAGAAATACCTGCTCCGCTGTAGGTACCTCCTGCAGGAGTTCCACCCGTCAATGCAAATGGTTCTGTATTGAGACAAACAGCATCATACACCGGCAGACTCACTTCAAAGTCAGCATCAAGAACATTTATGGTGATGGTAGCTGTTGATGTACCACAATCAGAGGAAAGTGTGTAGGACAATTCATGCGTACCAGCACCCGCAGCCTGTGGGTCAAAAATACCTTCAGACACGCCCGGTCCGCTGTAAACACCCCCTTCAGGAGAGCCTGTGGTTAGAGCAAAGGGTGCATCATCCAGACAAACATCTGCAACAGGCCCAAAGAATGCTTCGGAAGCTCCTTCAAGCACCTCGATGAAGGCTGTTGCTTCACCCTCTCCACAGCTGGCCGTAAAGACATAGGTAATCTGATGCACACCCAATCCGGCTTCGGAGGGGTCAAATACGTTTTCAGATACACCGGGGCCACTGTAGGTCCCTCCTGCCGGATAACCACCGGTCAGGGCAAAGGGTTCGATGTTTTCGCAAACAGGATCAAAGTCTGCAAGGGTTACTTCAAAATCAGTATCCAGTACCGTGATGGTAATGGTGGCAGAAGTACTTCCGCACTCATCTGTAAAGGTATAAGTAAGCTCATGGCTTCCTGCACCGGCCGCCTGGGGATTGAAAACACCGCCGGTCACTCCGGGCCCGCTGTATTCACCTCCTTCGGGCATGCCACCGGAAAGGCCGAATGCTTCATCATCAAGACAAACATCAGCAACAGGATCAAAGGTAGCCTGGGGCGTGGCATCAAGCAGTTCCACCTCAGTATTCAGTATGAGGACACAACCCGATGCATTGGTGATACGAACATAATAGGTGCCGGGTTCGGATACTTCCAGTTCAGCCTGTTCTGCTCCCTCCAGTAGTTCTTCTCCCAAATACCATTGATACTGGTATTCCGCAATCCCGTCAACGGAAAGCAACAGTGTACTTCCTTCACACAGGTAGTAGACCTCATCAAGCTGCCCTTCCATGTCAGGCACATCAGCAATGGCAAACATATCACTCAGCGCCTGCACAGTGGCATCTTCCAGTGAAGTAAGCCTCACCTGGTAACTGGTTCCCGGTTCATAATCCCAGGGAACAAGCCAGCTCACCGCTCCCGCAGAAGCCAGGGTATCTGCAAACAGTTCATGGTATTGTTCGCCGTCGGAAGTAATTTCAATGCTCACGCTCTCTACTCCGAATGAAAGCCATTGTACGGACAACTCAGCGCCCACACAGAATACATCATCCAATGCAGGTGATTGAATCGTAATGAACGCATCCATATCGGGATCAATCATCGTTGTGGTTTCAGGAGTATCCTTATACGGCTCCAGGTTGAGTACATTATCCCTTGCTCTGACAGCAAAGCCATAAACTATGCCCGGTTCGCCGGCAAAAGTGTAACTGTTGCCTTCAATGGGGCCAGCATTTCTTGTGAGAAGGCTGCCATCTTCAGACACATACAGGAAGAAATCCCTTACCCCTGAACCTCCATCATCATCAGCTGCTGACCATGAGAGGCTGATCTGACTGGCAAACTGAAACTCGTCCAGTTCATCCATTTCGCTGGAAGGGGGTAAAGCATCAATGGTATTGAATATTTCCGGTGTAATGATCGGCTCATTCACATCAAAGATGATGGACGCCTCAGCAAATATAATATCACCGGTAGCAGATTCAGAATCCGGATAGATGCTGTAAGTAACAAAACCTTCGCCAATCCCTGTTGAGTCGTTCACAGCAAGGAAGCCGGTGAAAGGATCATCGGGTGTGGCACCTGTAGCCGGATCAACACTGGTAAAGAGCCAGAAGATCTGGTTGTTGGAAACATTTACACCACCCACCACATCGAGATAAATATTGAGTGAATCTCTGAGATCGAGACGTGTGTTGTAAGAAGCCATACCCGCAGGTACTTCAAATACGTAATCAGCAAATCCGAAGGTTCCAAGTCTGAAACTAAGAGGATTAACGTGTTCGCTGAGGTCCTGCGTAATGAGTACCACCTGTGCGGGTCCTTCCGCCAATTCGGGATCATTTTCAAACCTGATGGTATATCCCAGTTCATCATTTACAGAAACAAAACGTTCATCGCCATACCCCTCAGGTCCGAGGATATCGTTGGGGTCGCATGAGCGCACCACAGGACGGCAGTGAGATTTTTTCTTACTTTCCTCCCTTCTTTGCTCAAAACACTCCCCTGCACTTACCAGGCATTCAAATAAGGTTGCTGCAGCAGCAATTTTACAAGCCTGAGGCCCTAATCTGCACCACCTTGTACCATTCCTGGCCAATGCTCTTAAACAATTAACCATCGCTTCGTCACAAGGATCCGGCATAGAAAAACGATCGTCACATTCCTGTCCTGTAACCGGTGGAGCCTGACCACAACCTGCCGGTCCGAATGGATCGGGGCCATCGGGATCGGAATCCGGATCATCCGGGAAGTCAGGGAAATCCGGGAAATCGGGAAAATCTGGTCCATCCGGGTCACAGCACGGAGGTGGAGGCGCAGGAGGGCCTTCACCAGGAGGATTAGGAGCACCGGGAGGTGGAGGGGAGCCAGGAGGTTCCGGGGGGCCACCCGGGGGGTTTGGTGGAGGATTCGGAGGAGGAGGGCAACATGGAGGAGGAGGATCACCCCAGGGGCCATCATCTCCGTCAGGAATACCACCTGGACCTCCGGGACCGGGACCACCGGGACCACCAGGTCCGGGACCGGCACCGCCACCCTGACCGCCGGTACCCCCACCGCCACCGGTAGGAGCATTTCCTCCTGGTCCACCAGGGCCACCATCGCCACCTTCGGCATCGTCACCACCGGGGGCACCATCGCCACCAGGGCCACCAGGACCACCATCGCCACCGGTTCCGGCTTCACCGCCTTCACCGCCTGGACCACCATCACCGCCAGAGCCACCAGGACCGCCATGACCACCGTCACCGCCGTGGCCTCCGGCACCGCCATCCTGTCCAAAACCACCATCACCACCGGGACCGCCGGCACCGCCATTGCCACCTGTTCCGCCAGAGACAAAACAATGCCCACCAGCACCACCGGGTCCGCCATTACCGGGAGGGATGGTTCCGTCGCCAGGACCACCTTTTCCTCCGGGGCTTCCGGGTTCGCAGGCTACGCCCGGCGCTCCGGGTACGCCATCTTCTCCCACACCGGGCACATTAGCCCTGAAGCACAGGTAAAGCGTATCAGCTGTCGGGCTCATGGTTACCTCAAAAGTACCTCCGTGAACCACATTGTAAAGCTGGAAATAATAGGAATTGACCACAAATTTATCAGGATCAAAACCCGTTATGTTATCGGCAACAAGTATGGGCCAGCAAACATCTTCTGCCGGATACCATCCTGCAAGCCTTCCCCGGTAGTTGTTATAACCCAGAGATCGCATGTAAACAGTAAAAGGACTGATGGCTGACGCTGTAATATTCAGATTACCATTGACCTGTATCAGATCCCAACCCGGATAATCACCGGCAACACCCAGATAGCCATCATAGCCAGGCCAGTAAAGGGAGCGGTTGATGTCCCACAAATAGGACTGATCAGATTTCCACTGAACATTGCCTTCAATAACCTCCAATCCGGGTGAAGCTCCGGGATTAAAGGTATAATACCCGGTTGCATCAGCCTCGTTCAACTCATCAATAAACGCCTGACAAGGCAGACAATTTTCAAATACCCCTATGGTGTCCTGGGGACTAATAAGCCCTATGTCGATATAATGCCCGAAAACACTTTCTCTGAATACCTCCTCTGATACACTTTCCATAACAAGATTATCAAAATCAGGTCCTGAGAATTGACCCGGATTGCCAATGATATACTGACGCAGATACTCAGCCATCCCTGCAATGTCTTGAACATAATCCTGCGCAGTATAGGTTGATTGTTCGGTCTGCATAGAAAAGGTAAACTCAGGGAATCTTCGGAATACCATACTGGCTGAAAAACTTTCACCCGGCCTCAGGTCTCTGCTTATCAAAGGTATCGTGCGGTAAAAATCACCATCATAATAATTCTGTCCGGCAGTTTCATCGTCAAGATCAACATCGCCCAGCAGATCTGTAAACCGGAAGGCATTGGAAGAGGTGGTGAAATTGACCAGATTGGTTCCCAGCGGGAAGGTAAGCTTCACCTGAGAATAAGGAATATCAACATTGGAAATATTTCTGAAGCTAAAGGAATAGAAAGCGCTTCCGCCGGCAGCAATTGCGTTGGGCATGACGGCATACTCAGCCAGCTCCATGGGTTTTACGGTCTCAACAGTAAGCCCGTTTTCCAGCGTTTCTGTTTCTCCTTCGTTATTGACAACCGACACATCGTATGTACCAACAGGAACATCCTCCAGGTCCCACCGAACGTACATCTGCATACTGTTGAGCAGATTATGAATGGTACCGTGAGAAACGATTTCACCATTACCATCAGAGAGGTACACAGTGGCCTCAGGATGGAATCCTGCACCTGTAACTTTGGTGGTAACTCTTCCCTGTCCCACTTTAGAAGGAGAAACTGCATGAATACCAAAAGGCACAAGTTCAGCATGAATATTCACACTCTGGTTGGTGGGGAAGTTACTCCGTGTTGCCAGTTTGATGTAGTAAATCCCTTCGAAGGTAGACGGAACAAGCACTGTTTGTTCAATGGCACTGGCTTCGCCGTGAAGGAAATCAAAATCAACCCGGTCGGGAACCCTGTCATAAGCCACAAAGACTTCGTTTTCCCCATTGAGCTGGTTACTGGTAAGGGTGATAACCATATCCTTACCCTGATCCACATCGATCCAGTAATACACCTGATCTCCCTGGTTCAAATCTGTTTCTACCCATACATCCACGGGTAGTTCATGCATTGAGACGGCTGTGGGCACATCGGCAACCAGGGTATTGTTGGAGAAATCTGTTTCCGGTATGCTCGCAACAATATTGGTTCGTGCAATACCGTAGTAATCAGCAGGGATTACGCCTGGCACCCGGGTATTGAGCGTGCGTGTCTGACTTTCGCCGGGTCCGATATTGACATTGACCTGGTTAAATCCGATAATGGGATCCTGCGCAATATTCAGCTCCTGATCGGGAGAGAAATGCACAGCATCGCGCAGGGAACCAATGGCAGCATTGACCCCGATATTGGTAACCGTATATGCAATGGAGATATCTTCACCTGTAACGGCACTTTGGGGCATATCGAGCATTTCCACGACCAGATCAGAGGGCTGGGGCACCAATATGTTCCCCAGTAAAGCAAACACATTGTTATGGGCTGCTTCACCGTGCTCATAAATCTGATCTCCCACATCGGTTTTTAAAACAAAATACCGGTTGCCTGAAATGAATGAAGGAATCGTAACGGTTATGGTGGCAGAATAGGATTCGCCTGGTTCAAGAATCATATTATTGTTCCTTCTGTCTCCCACCCTTCTTCCTGCATTGGTGTATTCAGGAGAAGAATGAATCCTTATGCCATCGGTCCAGGTTCCTGATGCAGCGGCATCTCCCACATTCTTCACCGTATAATTTGCGGTAAACTGCAGGCCAGAATAGAGCACTTCTTCAATTTCAAAGCTTTCCACAATCAAATCAGGAGAAAGTGCCAGATTAACATCAATGGGGATGATCACTTTGTTGTTTTCCCTGTTGTCGTCATGCACAAGGTTGGTAGCATCTGCCACAATGATGATATAGTATTGTCCATTGATTCCGTTAGGAAGATTAATGTTGGTAAACCTGTGATAGGTTTGCCCCACATCCAGCGCGGAATTGCGGTTCATTTGCCTCATGAATGTGGCACCCTCTACCTGTGGTTCTGTGTGGAGATAAACCCGGTCGCCCCATGAGCTGCGGTTGGTAACACCAGGTCCCAGGTTTTCCACCAGCCAGCTTACAGATATCTGCTCTCCGGAATTGGCTGTTTCCGGTGCACCGGACTCAATGATGGCCAAATCCGAAGGCTCGTCTTCAGGCCGCGGAAGCACCTCAATCATGTCAGAAGTAGTAAGGTTGTTATCGTCCCTTCCATCTTCAAACACTCTGTTTTGCAGATCGGTAAGTACATGCACATAATATTCTCCCTGGAACTGGGAGGGAATATCCACATCCACCTGGTTGTAGTAGGACCCTTCGGGCTGGAGTTCGGCAACCCTGTTGCGGGTAATAAGGGTGCGGGCACTGGCAGGGTTGAATACTTCGTTGGCAGAAATGTAGACCCGATCATGCCAGTTGCCCACCGCAGGCCCTTCGCCCTGGTTCAAAACTGTCCAGCTTAACGTGACAGACTCCCCTGCTGTCATCTGTTCCGGCACTGAAACCTCGCTGACAATAAGATCAGGATAGCTGCCGGCAAGAATGGTTACCGGTACACTGAGGACGTTGTTGGTATCAAAAGGACCTTCGAATACATCGTTGGCAGCATCAGTATACACATGCAGGAAGTAGTCGCCAGACAATCCGTCGGGGATGGTTACATTGCGCGTCAAAGTATAGGTTGAGCCGGGAGACAATGTATCACCACGGGAAACACCTCTTTGATTCAGATAGATGGCATCCTGCCCCAGCGTTGAGGACTGAGAGAGGTAAATAGCATCGCGCCATGATTTTTCAATGGGATTGTTGGCTCCCTGGTTTTTCACGGTCCATTCTATGCTGTAGGTATTGCTGGCAATCATTTCTTCTTCTGCCTGGATATTTTCAACCACCAAATCCGGCGGAGGTCTTAATACAATATCTATGGGTTGCGAAGTAATGACATTGTTGAGCTTATTGAATTCATCAAAGGCAAAAGCAGCATTCAAAACAACATGGATGTACCAGGTTCCTTGTATCTCATGAGGAATCTGCACGGGAACAACGCGCTGATACTCTTCCCCCACTTCCAGAAAATCGGGTGTATTGAACCATTGCCCGAGATTATCACAAAAATACAACCCTTCATATTTCCCGCTCCTGATCCTCACAATATTGTTTTTAAGATTTTCAGCATCCAGCGGCTCATAAAAGGGATCCTGGGAAATAAAAATTCCGTCGATCCAGACTCTTTCGCTAAAAGCACATGAGGGCATTGACCAATAGTTGCCATAATTGGCGGGATTATAACCAAATACCCCGGTTAAGTTTTCAATTCCGGCAGCGGCAATATCGCCATCGTTTCGTGCCGAGTAAGTAATATTTATTTCATCACCGGAGAAGGCAATTTCGCCTACATTGAGCGTCAATGCTTCCAGGTTAGCCATTGGAGGCAAAACAAAGGGGACTCCCTCTGTTCCCTCATTTCTGCCCACATTGTTATCAGTTGTTACCTCAAGAACCCTGTTTCTGTTATCTGCTCTAACAAACACATAATAAACACCCAGAATGTTACCTGGAATGTTTACAGAAAGATTCTGAACATAAGACTGCCCGGCATTAAGGTAAGATTGGTTGTTAAACTCTCCTACCCTTATGGCCGTATTGTCAAACTCCGCATTGAAAGAAACAAAAACTCCATCAACCCAGGGCTGAGCACCAGTGGTACCTGAACCGATGTTTTTCACTTCAAAGCTGATATCGAGCGTTTCACCCGCAAAAACTACCGAAGGAACACTTACATTTTCCACAATCAGGTCGGGCAGGTCGCGCAGGGTAAAGGATTGTACCGGCCCCTGGGTAACCTGGCATGCATTGCGAGCATCTACCCTCCAGTTGTAAGTTTGTCCATAGGGAATGGGGCCGTTGAAATTTCTGTTGATGGCGGTAATGGATGAGACAGTTGGCGTTTCAGGAGCTTCTTCACCCTGGGGCCACACAAACAAATCATATTCATCGGCGTCATCTGCCGGTGCCCAGCTAAAAGCGACAGGAAGAGAAAGATCCACGCTTTGGTTTGCCGGTATCATATTGCTCACCTGACCGGGAGTTTCCAGCTCAAGCACCTCGGCAAAATAACTGAGTTCATATTCGCAATTAAAAGCATCATCAACGGTTACGGTATAGGTTGTGCTTACATCAGGAATCACACTGATGGACTGTGTGGTCTCACCGGTTGACCAGTCAAATGTGGCACCATGACTTACGGTTAGCTCCAGCTCGGTTTCCGGGCAAAGACTTCCGGGAATGCTGGCCGCAATCTGGGGCACAGGATGCAGAATCACTTCAATAGGATCTGAAACAGACTGGCATTCAAACTCATTGGTGTGGGTTACCGTGTAGGTTCCCGATTCAAACACCTGCAACTGCGGCTCGGTGGAACCATCAGACCAAATGATATTGTCTTCAATATCTGAGCTTAGAATTACGGAATCACCCAGGCAAAACTGCAAATCACCATCTATGGTCACTACAGGTTGCTGGGCAGCAGGCCGTACCTCAACCGATACAGAAGCCTCAGCACTGCAGCCTGCCTGGCTGAAAGCTGTTACTGTGTAAATTGTTGTTTCTGTGGGCGAAACTGTTATAAAAGCAGATTCTGCTCCATTGCTCCACTGGTAGGATACGCCACCCTGAGCGGCCAATACAACCGATTCTCCCTGGCAAATGGAACTATCAGGAGTAACCTGCACCACCGGAGGTTCGTGATGCACCACCTGCCTGTTGAACAGCGTATCATTGGCCGGATTCTCATCCCCGTCAAGGGCGGTAGCCAGCGTGAAAACATACTCCCCTTTTTGTGAAAGATCAACGGTTTGCGAAAAGGTAAAATCTGCCGTTTCAAAGGGCTGGATTTGAGCATCACCAAAATTCTCGGTAACAATTTCACCATCCAGGACAAAGGAAACAGCAAAGTTGCTTTGAGGGTTGGTACCCACATTTTGTATCCTGACGGTTACCAGCTCCTGCTCTCCCAGTTCACAGTCGGAAGTGGGCGAGACCAGGGCTACAGGCCCTATATCGTTGGGCAAGGGTTCAAACTCATCGGCACCAATGGTGGGATTCTCCGCATCTCTCGGGTCGCCGTCAATATCATCCGGAACGGCTGATAAAGGTGTGGCGGCCCCCACCAGCAAGGGTTGTGAAACATGAAGATTGGTATCGGTAGAAAACAACGGATCTGCCGACAACGAATTACCGTCATTGCCCGTTGCTGTCTGCCACTGGGTTAAATCAGAACGGTTGCCCGACCAGTAACCCAGCACATTGCCGGTGAACCAGAAATTGTTATGGTTGGAAGAGCTTATGGCTGACGGGGTATTGATGTATATGGAATACCCCCCGGTTTTATTGGAGAAAATATTGTTGATCAGATTGATATTTTGTCCGCCTGTGGAATAGAGTGCATGAGAAGAAGCATTGCTGCTGGTAACATTAATGCTGTTATAATACACATTGACAAAATTGGTGTTTTGCAGGTAAATTCCTGAAGCCTGGGATGAGCCACCCACGTGGACAAAATTGTTGGCCACCAGGAACCGCGTTGCCGAAGTACCACTGCCAGATGTAATATGAATACCCATATTGCGCGAAGCATTA
>SLPR01000532.1 GCA_007131895.1 Bacteroidales bacterium
ACAGCACAGGTACAGACCATTCATGACCCCAACGTCACTCCCACCATAACACCGGGAGAAATTAACGAAATGGGCCAACAGACAAAGCCCAAATCAGATCTGATAGTACTTGACTTTGAAGGACTGGGAAACAGCCAACCCATTCTTGATTATTACAATGGTGGTTTTGGTGGCGGGGGATTTGGCCCGGGCCCTGATTACGGAGTAACATTTTCAGGAGCTACATTATCCTTGATATCTCAAAGTGCAGGAGGCACCGGAAACTTCATGAATGAGCCCTCTCCCTCAACCATAATGTTTTTTCTGGATGAGAATAATTCAATAATGAATGTTGAGGCAGGTTTTGAAGTAGGATTTTCCTTTTACTATACTTCCAACACAGAACCAGGTTCTGTTGAAGTATATGATGAAGCGGGAGGCACAGGAAACCTGCTTGCTACATTCAATTTGCCCCCTCTGTTTGTGGATGGCCCCCTGGGAGCTTTTTACAATAAATGGGAACCCATCGGCGTCTCTTTTGATGGAGTAGCAAAATCGGTTAAATTTATCGGTGCAGCCAATTTTATAGGATTCGACGATGTAACATTTGGCAGTGAAACTCCTGGAGGTGATGACGACGATGATGATGACGATGAATATGCCATACCTCTCTCAAACTGGGCATTGCTCCTTGGTTTGGGTCTTATTCTTTTGTTTACAATGATGAGAATCAAAAGAATTCTTTAGGAAACGCTCATTGGATATCCAATAAGAATCCAGACAAGTCTGATTATTGCAGTCATGCTAAAAAAGGCCCTCAAAAAAGGGCCTTTTTTTTGTACTATTATGCAATTACTTAATCTACATTGTCGTGAAGAAACGAGTTGTTAGACTTTATCTGTGTCTTGCCATCACCATCAAAAAGGGTGTATCTTGAGATGTGGGACTCATTGCTGGCAGGAACCTTATTAAGCTCAACCTTTCTTCTCAGGTAAGCGGGCTCCTTCTCCAAATCCTGAAGACCTTCAGGGGTTTTCAGCTTAAGACTCAATTCACGCAATCTCTGCTCCCGCTCCCTGGCTTTGGCCTTAAGACCCATATTCTCGCTGTTGTGTTCGCCATCTTCATGCAGGACATAGCGCTTGATTTCTGAAGGCGGTTTTTGATCATCGCCTTTATCTTCAATAAAGTTGGGCCTAAAAGATGAATCATCACGGTGGGTCTTCACACCTACCTGTGATGGAGCAGAGGGTTTGTCTGTCCTTTGGTGGTGAGCTGCAGAACCCTCCTGCTGACCCGAACCCTTTGAGATAATCTTCATACCCTGCTCTTCCTGGTTCCTGATTTCTTCTTTGGGCACAGAGGTTGTATCAAGAGACACCACTTTTTTCTGTGCCTGTTTATTTTCCAGGTTAAAACCAAGATCTGAACTTTCACCAAATCCCGTAGCTACAATAATTACGTTGATTTTATTGCCTAAACTCTCATCTTTCCCATAACCCCAGATAATATCGGCTGTTGAGCCGGCCTCGGATTGAATATAATCTGTTATCTCGGTGATTTCGTCCATGAGAATTTCTTCCTTACCACTAACAATATTAAGGAGCACATTGCTGGCTCCCCTGATATTATTATCGTTGAGCAAGGGTGACGCGAGGGCAGTTTCAACAGCTTTAATGGCACGGTCTTCACCTTCGGCACTTCCGCTACCCATAATGGCAACGCCACTGTTAGACATTACAGTTTTTACGTCGGCAAAGTCAACATTCACCCCACCGGTAAGGGTAATAATTTCGGCAATACCTTTGGCTGCCGTAGTAAGAACATTATCAGCTCTGGCGAATGCGTCGGTGACTGAGAGATTGCCATATAGTTCTCTGAGTCTGTCATTGCAGATAACAATGAGGGCATCAACATTTTCCTTAAGCTCCTTGAGCCCTTCCTCGGCCTGCAGACGACGTTTGCGTCCTTCAAAAGCAAAAGGAATGGTTACAATACCTACCGTTAGGATATTCAAATCCCTGCATGCTTTTGCGATTACAGGAGCGGCTCCGGTTCCGGTTCCTCCTCCCATACCGGCGGTAATAAAGAGCATTTTTGTGTTTACTTCCAACAATTCCCTGATACGATCAAGGTCTTCAATGGCGGCATTTTTTCCAACGGCAGGAATGCTGCCTGCACCACGCCCTTCTGTCAGGCTTACACCCAGCTGAATTTTGTTGGGCACAGGGCTGCAATCAAGGGCTTGAGAATCGGTATTGCAAACAATAAAGTCAACACCCTCAATACCTTGCTTAAACATATAATTAACAGCATTACTACCCCCGCCACCTACTCCCAGTACTTTGATGTGAGAAGATTGGTTTTTTGGCAAATCGAAATTTATCATGTCTGAGTTCATATTTTCTGGTTCTAAGGTAGTTATTAATAAAAATAATTAATTATTTGCGACAAATTTTTTATCAACAGATTTTGCGCTATAATGTTAATAAAACAGCATTAATCGCTAGTATCATTTTCGAAAAACTGTTTTCCTTTCTTCAATATTACATCAAAGAAATTGCCCTTATTCTTTTGCGAATGGGTCGAAACTTTTGGGTCTTTACGTCTTCTTTGTTTTTCTGAGTTTTTAAACCCCTGAATTACCAAACCGACCCCCGTGGCGTGCATGGGTTTTGAAACCTCATCGGAGGGGGATTTTGCCAGGTGCTCGCTGGGGTAGCCAATACGTGTATCCATGCCGGTAATAAAAGAGGTGAGCTGCGCAATATGCTTGAGTTGACTTCCACCGCCGGTGAGCACTATTCCGGCAATCAGTTTGTTTTCAAATCCTGAATTGCGGATTTCATAATATACATGCTCAATAATCTCTTCTGTGCGGGCCTGAATAATGTTGGCCAGATTCTTCAGCGAAATTTCCTTGGGTTCTCTACCCTTCAAACCGGGAATAGATACGATTTCCTCATCCCTGTTTTCGCTTGTCAGGGCCGATCCAAAACCTATCTTGAGTGCTTCTGCCTGATTTTTAATTATGGAGCATCCTTCTTTGATATCTTCCGTTATTACGTTTCCTCCCAAAGGGATAACAGCCGTATGACGAATAATATCATCCTGAAAAATGGCAATATCAGTGGTGCCGCCACCAATATCTACCAAAACCACTCCGGCCTCCTTTTCTTCGGCGCTCAGAACAGCCTCAGAAGATGCCAAAGGCTCCAGGATAAGATCATCTATCTCCAGTCCTGCCTTGGTTACGCATTTCTCGATATTTTTGGCTGCAGCAAGCTGCCCGGTTATTATATGAAAGTTTGCCTCCAGGCATCTCCCCGACATTCCAATGGGTGCCCTTATCCCCTGCTCATTATCAATAATGTAATCCTGGGGGATTACATGAAGAATATCCTCACCGGGAGGCAAAACCAGCTTGTACATGTTTTCAATGAGCGAATCAACATCTTTCTGATCAATCTCTTCATCAATAGAGTTTCGCATAATATTTCCCCTGTGCTGTAAACTGCGGATATGCTGACCTGCAATTCCAACATTTACAACCCTGATCTCAACCCCTGAACGTTGTTCTGCCTCAGTAACAGCAGCTCTGATGGAGTCAACAGTATGCTGGATATTGGCTACCACCCCCCTGCTGACTCCCAGCGAGGGACTCTTGCCGAATCCAAGTATTTCGATTTTCCCATATTCATTTTTCCTGCCAACGATACATGCAATTTTCGTTGAACCAATATCTAAGCCTACAATTATTTCGGAAGGTACCATAGCAGCATTTATTTAGAACAAACAACCTGATTTTTATATTGCAAATTAATTCTTTTGTAGCTTCCCCATCCAACGTGGGTAAGCCCGTTTATGTAAAACTTCATCAGTTTATCAAATTTTTCTTCCATCTCATGGACATTGCCAAACTCAATTATATGTGCGCCATTGCGTGGCACTAGTTCGAACTGCCCTGCCCGGGTAACATAAATCTGATCAATCCATGCATGAAGAAACTCATCATTTCTGATGTACTTTACCAGTTCGTTAAGCTCCTTCAATACATTATCTGATGAAGACAATTCTGTACTGTTTTCAAACTTATCGATAGAAATACCGGGAGAATACCTTGTGTTTACAAAGCCTGTAACAACCAATACCCGCGCGGTATAAGACCCACTTGGTTTCATTAGCTTACCCTTGCTGTCAATATAAAAAGTTTCATTAACCCTGTTTATCACCCTGGCTACAGGAACTCTTTGCTTGATATCTACATTCAAATGCCCGTCAATGGTTCTGTAAACCCGGCTTTTATCAACATAATACATCGTATTGACAAGCTCTTCAATACGATTGAGAGAAATATCGCTGAATCTTTTCCCTTCCAGGGTATCCATAATGGAATACACCTGCTTCACAACAGCATTGGAATCCACAAAGGATAAACCTCCTGAAGTGTCAATATTGACTCGAAAACTGCGACATGGCATTGCCTTATTGCTCTCCACAGCAAACCCAAGCAGAATAAAAACCCCTGCTGGCAATAAGATATAAAATGCGATGACGGCAATTCGTTTTATCATTTTTTCAATAGTTCTTTGATCGGTTTTACAAACTTGTCTATATCTCCTGCCCCCATTGTAATGAGAACTTCAAAATCGTTTTGCTCAATAAACTCCAGCAGTTCATTGTCATGCAAAAAGTGCTTTTCCGCCTTTTGTATGCGGTCAGTAATAATCCGGGCACTAACTCCCTCAAGGGGAAGCTCCCGGGCCGGGTATATATCCAGAACTACCACCCTGTCCAGACGGTCAAGAGCTTCAGCAAATCCATCAGCAAAATCTTTTGTCCGCGAAAAGAGGTGGGGCTGAAACACACCTGTAATCTTCCTGCCGGGAAACATTTCAATGGCTGAATCAATGCAGGCCTTTATCTCACGGGGATGATGAGCGTAATCATCAATGTAAACAACCTTATCGGTTTTAAGAACAATTTCAAATCTTCTTTTTACACCCCGGTAGTTGGTTAGTGCCGCCTGAATATCCTCCCATTGAATTCCGGCATTGAGCGATACAGCAGCAGCGGCAAGAGCATTTTCCAGATTGTGTCTGCCGGCACCTCCAAATTTCACAGGAATACTGTCTTTACCATGTTTCATTTTACAGGAATACTTGCCTTCAGAGATGGTTATATCTTCAAGGGTATAGTCTGCACTTCCTGCAATACTATAGGTTTGCTGCCCGGGAACAATATCTTTTAACACACCAATGTTCTGGTGGGTAATTAATACGCCACCAGGCTTCAGGTTTTTGACAAACAGTTTAAAGGTGTCTTCCACCTGCTCCATAGAACCATATATATCAAGATGATCGGCATCTACAGATGTTATTACTGTAATATTGGGTTGAAGATGCAAAAAAGAACGGTCATATTCGTCAGCTTCCACAATCACATAATGCGGTTTGCCCGACACAACGAAGTTGGTATTGTAATTTGTGCTTATCCCACCTGCAAGAGCCATAAAATTCATTCCCGCAGTTTTAAAAATGTGGGCAAGCATGGTTGTAATGGTTGTTTTGCCATGAGTGCCAGCAACGGCAATCATAAAATTGTTTTGCGCAATAACACCCAGCACATGTGCACGTTTGTACATGGGGACTCCGGTTTTCAGCAGAAATTCAAACTGTTGACTGTTCTGTGGGATAGCCGGGGTATAAATAATCATATCAAGATTTTCCGGGATAAGTCCGGCGCTGTCTTCATAATTGATATCGGCTCCTTCTTTCTCA
>SLPR01000210.1 GCA_007131895.1 Bacteroidales bacterium
AAATCTTTCATAGCCTCAGCCGGAGTAATGCTATATGGGAAAGCTCTTCTTTTCCATTCTCTGAGCGACTTATTGATCCAGATTGAACCGTCTGAAGCCACAGAAATATCTCCTCCCTCCCGGGGTATTCTGAAAACTTCCGGAAACAGACCTGATGTCCACGTTTTGCCATCAAAAAGGGCAATATCTTTATCTGTTATTACCCAGACCTTTTCTGGTGTTTCTTCAAAGATGCTGATGATGGTATTGCTGGGCAATCCGTCGTTTTTGGTGAACTGGGTCCAGTTTTCTCCATCAAAGCGAAACAATCCGTAATAGCGCGAACCCACCCAAAGGTTTTCACCGCTGTGCACGATATCTACAAATTCGTTGAGGTAATCAACATCCGACAGGGCCTTCCAGCGCTGGGAATCATACCTTAGTAAACTTGTGCCCCCGGCCCATATAGCCCCATCGGGCGACTGCGCTATGCCGTATACATTATGTTGCCCTATGCCGTCTTGCTGGGTGTGATGATGCCATTCGAGCTGATCTTCATCCGGATTTTTGAGTTGCAATATTCCTGAAACCTGTCCCAGGTTGTCTTGCCGGTCTACACTGGCACCAAACCATAAATCACCCTGCTGGTCCTGAAACACAGAACGGGGGTCAATTCCCCATGACAATTCACTATGCAATTGTCTTACCCAGCGATGGTTATCCAGGTAAGCCGTGGCAGCAACTCCATTGTGACTTCCGGCAACCCAGATTCTGCCTCCGCGGGTTTTAATCAGTCTCACCGGGGCATCAATGAGGCCACTTTGTTGATCATACGCAAACCAGTCATTGCCTTCTTTGTAAATAACTTTATTGTCAACACTGATAAACCATTCCTTATCATCGTGTGCTAAAGTTTGAAAATTCAAACCCCGATAGCTTACCCATTTATCATAATTATAATTAATCCTGAATACATCTCCCTGAACACCCGCAATCCAGATTTGCCCGTCGCGCGATTCGTGAAGCAAAATCCTGGAGGATGGTATAGGAAGCAAAGGAGCAGCGTATACATTCCATTTATCATTCTTCAAAACAAAAAGCTTTCCAAGCCCCCCTATCCAGACAGAACCGTCGGTTGCCTTTATAATGTCGGTATGCAGCTCATCGCCTCCAAAAAGGTCACTTAGTTTTAAGGTTTGCCATTTATTACCCTCATAGCGTAAGATTCCGCTTTTATAAAACCCATTTATCAGCCATCGTTCGGTGTCTGTGGTTTGAAGAATCTGATTGCGATTAGAAAGCTTTTTCCCGCCCAGTTGTTGAGAAACAGTATAATTTTGCAAAACATGGTTAAGGGTATCCTGTAAGCTGAACTGCAACAATTTCCCGTCGTTGTTTCTCGACAAGAACAACCAAATAATATCTTCCCCATCTACAAAAACTTCATCAACCCGGCCAAAATGCCTCTGAAATAATACTTCGTCGGGCAGGATTACTATCCTTGCTTCAGGGTGTAAAACCTTAATTTGTTCTACCTGTGAAAGTACTGTATAAAAGGTAATTTGCCCTTCATCCAACCGCAGCAATCCATTCTGAATCCCAACCAGCAAACCGCCACCGTTCATCTGCGTGATACTGGTAACAGCTATACTCACGGTGTCGGCTTTGGGGAAAATCTTTTGCCAGCTATTGCCTGTATAATGAAGCAAACCGGATTCACTTCCGGCATATATTTGGTTGTCACGCGAGTTAAAAAGCACCCCCACAGGATAATTGAGAAAATATTGATCGTCGAAAAGCTCCCAGTTATAGCCATCGTACCTAATGATTCCTTTATTGAGTCCGAACCACATATTGCCATGTTCATCGTCCACCATACTTCTCACACCTTTGGCAGACAATACCTCAAGTGGGTGCCATCTCCAGATTTCAGAAAGGGGATCGGCAATATCAGGTGTATAGGTTGTATGGCCCGGAAAAGAGGCATTAATTCCGGCACCCAGAGTAGTACAGGTGACAACCAGGCACATTACAAGGCCTGACAGGATGGGCAATATTTGGAGGTATTTTCTCAAGTCAGGTGAGTTTATTTACTCAAATATACTTTTTTTTGAGCAGCTAAAATGTTAAAAACCAAAGAACTTCGGTAGCCATAAGCTCAATTGAGGAAGATAGGTTATGATCATTAATACAATAATCATGGCCACAAAAAAGGGCAGCAAGGGCTTTACAACCTTTTGAATATCTATTTTTGCCACCGTACAGCCAATAAACAAAACAGAACCAACCGGCGGTGTGCACAATCCAACACTGAGATTCATTACCATGACGATACCAAAATGAATGGGATCCATTCCCATATCCACAACTACCGGCAGGAAAATGGGGGTAAAAATCAGCACAGCAGGAGTCATGTCCATAAAAACACCCACAAAGAGAAGTATAATATTGATGATCAGCAGAATTACGAATGGATTGGAACTTACCGAAAGTAACCCTTCACTTACACTCTGGGGAATGTTGGCGTATGACATAACCCATGACAATCCCATGGAAGTAGCCACTAATAGCAAGACAATGGAAGTGATACCCACCGTACGCAAGAGAATATCCGGCACCTGCTTCAGGGTAACCTGCTTGTAAATCATGGAAAGAATTAGTGTGTAAAGCACAGCAATGGCAGATGCTTCGGTAGCGGTGAAATACCCGGCAATAATTCCTCCTATCACAATAATGAGCAACAAAAGGCTGGGAATAGCATCCAGAAACTTAAAGAATCCTTCTTTGAGTCCAACCAACTCTCCTACCGGGTATTTTTTGCGGTAAGCTATGATTGCAGCCACACTCATCAAAACCAGACCCGTGAGAATACCGGGTATATATCCGGCAAGAAACAAGGCAGCAATGGAAACACCACCGCTGGCCAGGCTGTATACAATAAGTATGTTACTGGGCGGAATCACAAGCCCTGTAGTGGCAGAAGTAATGTTCACCGCAGCACTGAATGCCGGATCATACCCTTCTTCTTTCATCTTGGGGGTCATAAAGCTACCAATAGCAGAGGCAGAGGCAGCTGCAGAACCTGATATAGCTCCAAATAGCATATTGGCAATGATATTTACAAAAGCCAGTCCACCGGGGAGTCTTCCCACGAGCACTTTGGCAAAATTGATCAGTCGTATGGCTATTCCCCCCTGGTTCATCAACTGCCCGGCCAGGATAAAGAAGGGGATGGCCAACAGAGCAAAACTATCCAGTGAAGTAGCCATGCGTTGTGCAAATGTGGTGAAAGCAGGAACAGGAAAAATACTCAACAATAAGGTAAGACTTCCCGAAATCCCAATGCTGTATGCAATCGGAACACCCAATACCAATAATGTAATAAACGATAAAACGAGAACTATAATTTCTAAATATTCCATGTCTCTTTACTTTAGAGGTTATGCATTGGGTTGGTATCAGGTTCGGTTTTCCATGTGATGAAAATATCCGATACGGCATAATAACAAATAAAAAGCCCACTCAGGGGCAATACCAGGTAAACATAGCCAATGGGCAACTGAAGTGCAGAGGAAATCTGGTTGAGATAGAAAGTGATAAAAACAAGATTTGATCCTCCAATCATCAGCACTACCAATGCAAAAAGAATAATCAAACTGTTTATGAGTGTCTCATGATATTTCTTATGCTTTGCCGACATTTTTTTGGAAATCAGGTCGATGGCAAGATGTTGTTTCTTTCCGGTGGCGTAAGCGGCTCCAAGTAATCCTACCCATATCAGCAGGTAACCTGCCAGCTCGTCGGTAAAAGAACTGGGTTGGCCAATGATAAAACGACTGGCCACCTGCCACAATACGTTTAAAACCAGCACACCCATTAAGAGTGTGACCAGGGTTCCCAGAAGTTTGTCTATGGTGTTTCGTATCTTCATAATTCTGTTCTTTTAGACCCCCTGCGGAGAGGCCAGTGTTGTATATTGCTATTCCAGTGCTCTGATTCGCTGAATCAAATTGTTGAATCTTTCATCCTGCATGTACACTTCATACAAACCCTGCACGCTTTCAATAAAAGGTGTTTTGTCGGAATAAATGATTTGCACTCCCGCCTCTTTGACTTTTTGCAGGGAATGTCTTTCAGATTCTACCCATAACTCCCGCTGGTAGATGGCACTTTCATCTGCCGCTTCCTGCAACCATTGTTGTTCTTGTTGGGTAAGATTATTCCAGATTTTTGTTCCAATAAGCAACACATCAGGGATAGTTGAATGCTCATTGAGAGAATAATACTTACAAACTTCATAATGATGGGAGAGGTAAAAGCTGGGAGGATTGTTTTCGGCGCCATCTACTACCCCACCCTGCAAAGCAGTGTAAAGTTCTCCCCAGGAGATAGGAGTAGGACTGCCACCAAAGGCACGGATCATATTTACTGCTGACGGGCTTTGCATAACCCTGATTTTCAAACCCCGTAAATCATCGGGATGCTCAATGGGTCGGTCTTTTGTGTAGAAACTCCGGCTGCCGGCATCATAAAAAGCAAGCCCGCGAAGCCAGAACTGCTCACCATCAGCCAGAATTTCACGACCTATATCTCCATCCAGCACCCTTTCCACATGACCCCGGTCAATAAAAATGTAGGGCAGCCCAAAAATGCGGTAGGAAGGAGCAAAACCCTCCATAATGGCAGCAGAGACCTTGGTGATACCCAGACTGCCTATCTGAAGCATCTCTAAATTTTCGCGTTCAGAACCCAGCTGCCCGCTGGGGTATATATCCAGCCGCATATGTCCGCCAGATTTTTCATATACCCGCTCGGCCATATAAACCATGCCCATATGAACAGAGTGGCTGGGATCGAGTCCGTGGGCGAGTTTTACTACGGTTACATGATCACCTTCCCTGCAAGAATTAAAAAAGAGGGGAATAAGGAACATAATAACAGTCAGTGTAGTACCCGGATAAGATTTGGCAATATTTTGCATAATGGTAGATTTTTTCACTTTAATCAAAATAGCAGGTAAAAATAAAAACAATCAGTATTATTTTTTGCGCCTGATCCTTTTCAACAGGTTAGAAACATTACGTGCCTTGTCTTCCAGCAATTTAAAATTGCCTTCTTCAATTATTTCTTTGGTAATGAGCTGCGACCCCATACCCACACATGTTACCCCTGCTTTGAACCAGGCAGATAGATTCTCTTCTGTTGGCTCAACACCACCCGTTGGCATAATACTGCTCCACGGCATGGGACCCTTTACTGCTGCAACAAATTTTGGCCCTCCCACCTGGGTGCCAGGAAATATCTTCACGATCTCTGCGCCCAACTCTTCAGCCCGTGAAATTTCAGTAACGGAACCACAACCGGGAGACCATAAAATCTTACGTCGGTTGCAAACCAACGCCATGTCTTCCTTAATTACAGGAGAAACGATAAAATTGGTTCCTAACTGAATATAGAGAGAAGCCGTACCTGCATCAAGAACAGAACCGGTGCCCATGATTACTTGTGGCAATTCACGGGAAACTCTTTTATTAACTTCAGAAAAAACTTCATGGGCATAATCTCCCCGGTTGGTAAACTCAAAAACATTTAGTCCACCCCCCGAGCAAGCCTTGATAACCTCAAAGCAAATTTCAGGGTCGGGATGATAAAAAACGGGTATAATGCCAGCCTCTTGCATTGCCGTGGCTGTTTGTATTCTGGAAAAACGTGCCATAATTTTTAAATTTTAGTACAATCGATTGCACAAAAATAATTATCTTTGGCGAAGA
>SLPR01000271.1 GCA_007131895.1 Bacteroidales bacterium
AAATAACTGTATAAAAAAAAAATATGAATGTCAAATATACAATAATTATACTTTATCAAATAATATATGTCATTGATTTGCAAAAAATCTTCGGCAATGTTGCTGTCTAATTTCTTGTAATAGCTTTTTATTTCTAAATTCCTTTGGTTTCTGGTTAGGGTTGGGGGACTGGATTTTTAATAAGCCATTCATTTCTTCAAAGACAAACTCTTCAAACATTGATAAAATATTCAAGGGTGAGGCTTTTGTAATTATTTGATTGAATGGGTTTATGGCTTTTGAGATTTTTACTTCCCGGAGATTATGCTATTCCTTATAAAAGTCTTTGTACCAATCCACAAAAAGCTTAACGCCTTTTTTGATGGGCATGATGGGTTTATAGCCAGTAGTCTGATTGAGTTTATCGGTACAGGCCCATGTTTTGACTACATCACCTGGTTGAATCGGCATCATTGTTTTTATGGCTTTTTTCCCCAAAGCCTCTTCAATTGCAGATATGAAGTCCATCAGGTACTCGGGTTTGGAATTGCCGATGTTGTATAACCGGTATGGTGCATGCGATATATCTGGCTGAGGAGAGCTGCTATCGTTATAAGGGTTTGCTTGCGGAGGCTTAACCATCAGTCTGGAAATACCTTCCACAATATCATTGATATAGGTAAAGTCTCGCATCATCTCCCCGTTATTAAAGACTTTGATAGATTTTCCTTCCTGAATAGCTTTAGTGAACAGGAAAAGTGCCATATCAGGTCGGCCCCAGGGGCCATACACCGTGAAAAACCTTAATCCCGTTACCGGAATATCGAATAAATGGCTGTAGGTGTGCGCCATGAGTTCGTTGGCTTTTTTTGTTGCTGCATAAAGACTTACAGGGTGGTCAACATTGTCTTCCTCCGAGAATGGCATTTTGGTATTTGAACCATATACTGAGCTGGAGCTGGCATATAACAAATGTTTTGGTTTATGATTCCGGCAAGCTTCAAGGATGTTGAGAAATCCTGTGATATTGCTGTCGGCATAAGCATGTGGATTGGTCAATGAGTATCTGACACCTGCCTGCGCTGCCAGATGGATAACAAAATCGAACTCATTTTCGCGAAAAATTCTATTTATAATTTCTGTATTCTCAAGTTGAACCTGGTAAAAATGGAAGCTGTCAAACTTTGTGCTCTTCACCAGCGTATCCCGTTTCAAACTGGGTTTTTCAATGCCAAGTTCCCCAAGTCTTCCATACTTAAGGTTTACATCATAATAATCATTGATGTTATCTAACCCCACAACAGTATGGCCATCATTGATGAGTCTGACTGCCATATGAAAGCCTATAAATCCTGCTGTACCTGTTACGAGTATTTTGGCCATTACGGGAATAATGTTTGATTTTTATAGAAATGAATGTTTGAAATGCAAATTCAAACTTCAATTAAGTTTATGATGTGTAGCTTTTATAGACGCTCTTAACTCCTTCAACAAGAGGAATGCTGTGCTCCCATAATAAAGATTGAAGGAGTCCTACGTCTAATTGCTTTTTGGGTGTGCCATTGGGCTTTGTAATATCCCATGCTATTTTTCCTTTGAAACCGGTGACATCTTTTACCAATATTGCAAGTTCTTTTATGGTAAGGTCTTTTCCTGTTCCGATATTAATATGGGTTTGATTAAGATCTTCATACAATCGGCTTGCCTGAATATTTTTAACCAAATATACGCAAGCATCCGCCATATCCTCAACGTGCAGAAACTCCCTGTAAACTTCTCCAGTGCCCCAGAGTTCAATACTTACTTCGGAGGTCATGTCATCTTTTTTGATGCCAAAACTGCCAATGGCTGATAGGATTTCGTTGTTTGAAGCACCTCCATTAACCCCTTTAACAGGATTGTTGTCAAGATCCTTGCGTATGGCTATCCAGTCATTGTTTTCGAGGCATTTTCCTAAATGCATTTTTCGGATTAGTGCAGGCAAAACATGTGACTTTTCCAAATCGTAATTGTCGTTAGGGCCATACAGGTTCGTAGGCATAACAGATATGAAATTGCTTCCATATTGGCGGTAATAGCTCTCGCACATCTTAATACCTGCAATTTTGGCGATGGCATAAGGCTCATTGGTAGATTCCAGTGTTCCTGTAAGCAGATATTCTTCTTTCATGGGCTGAGGAGCAAGTTTGGGGTATATACATGAGCTGCCCAGAAATAACAATTTCTCCACTCCATTTTTATGAGCAGCGTGAATTACATTATTCTGAATCATTAAATTCTCATAAATGAACTCTGCCCGATATATATTATTCGCTATAATACCGCCAACTTTTGCAGCGGCCAGAAATACATAAGAAGGTTTCTCTTCATTGAAAAAGTTTTCAACACTCTCCTGATGGGTTAGATCGAGTTCGCTAAATGTCCTTACGACAATATTCTGGAATCCTTTTGCCTGAAGATTTCTTTGAATAGCAGAGCCAACCATTCCATTATGGCCGGCAATATAAACTTTCTTTGATTTATCCATTTTGCGCGACTATTTTCTTTCTATTGCTTTTTTATAATCTGCCTCAACCATGATTCTTACCAGGTCTTTGAATTTTGTTTTGGGCTCCCATCCCAGTTTCTCTTTTGCTTTGGAGTAATCACCAATAAGCAGTTCAACTTCGGTGGGTCTGAAATACCGGGGGTCGATTCCAATAACTTCTTTTCCATCAGATTTCCGGATTCCTACTTCCTTTTTCCCTTCACCTTTCCATTCCACTTCATCGCCAAGAACCTGAAATGCTTCTTCAATGTATTCCCTGACAGTATGGGTTTCATTGGTGGCCAAAACAAAATCTTCGGGTTCATCCACCTGCAGCATGCGCCACATTCCTTCTACAAATTCAGGCGCATAGCCCCAGTCGCGCCTGGCATCAATGTTCCCAAAGAGAATTTTTTCTTCAAGTCCTGCCATAATTTTGGCCACACCAACGCTTGCTTTTCTTGTTACAAAAGTTTTGCCCCGTCTTTCACTTTCATGATTGAATAATATGCCGTTGCAGGCAAAAAGGTTATAAGCTTCACGATAGTTTACCACAATCCAATATGCATAAAGTTTTGCTACTGCATAAGGACTGCGGGGATAAAAGGGGGTAGTTTCTTTCTGGGGAACCTCTTGAACTTTGCCATAAAGCTCAGAGGTTGAGGCTTGATAAAACCTTGTTTTAATGCCTGTTTCTTTTATGGCATCCAGAAACCGGAGCGTTCCTACACCGTCTACTTCTGCAGTATATTCAGGCACTTCAAATGATACCTGAACATGGCTCTGGGCCCCAAGATTGTATATCTCATCTGGTTTAATCTTTTCTACCAGTCTGTTGAGGTTGCTCGAGTCTGTTAAATCTCCGTAATGAAGAAAGAAACGCTCGTTCAATAATTCTTTATTGTTGTAGATATGATCTATGCGAAAAGTATTGAAGGAACTGGCCCTCCGTATAATTCCATGCACATCATAGCCTTTTTCAAGTAATAACTCGGTCAGGTATGAACCGTCTTGTCCTGTTATTCCCGATATTAATGCAACTTTTTTGCTCATTACTTTGTGGTTTTTGAAAATTTAATTACCTGCTTAATGGCTCGCAAAAGTAGCCAAAATTGTTTGTATTTCGGTTCTGTTAATCATAATTTAGCTTTAATCGGAAAATATGCCAGAAGAAAATGACATTTCCAATAAGGTACCTGCGCCACATTCTTTTGGGTTCAAGAGCCAGGCGGTAGACCCACTCAAGTCCCGATTTCTGCATCCATCCGGGTGCCCTTCTGACGGTTCCGGAAAGAAAATCCAGGATGGCCCCACCGGCAATAATCAACTTTACATTGGTCAGCAAATGCTTGTTTTTTTCGGCCCATAATTCCTGCAAAGGTACACCCATTCCTATCACCAGTAAATCTGTTCCACTATCATTGATTTGTTTTATCAATGCTTTTTCCTGGTTGGCATCAAAATAGCCTGAGTGAAAGCCGGATATGTATAGTTCTGGTATGTTTTCTTTGGTTTTAATGGCAGCTTTTTGAGCAATACCCTCTTTGCCCCCCATAAAGAAAACTTTCTTCTTCTTCCGGGCTGCAAGTTCTGTTATTTTTGGAATAAGGTCCGTACCGTTAAGGTTTTCCTTAAATTTTACCCTGGTAAAGTAAGATGCGATCTTCAGGCCGATGCCGTCATTTAGCAACAAATCGGCATTGGCAAGGGCTTTATAATACTGCTTATCTTTTTGTGCCACATTAAAGCAGTGGGCGTTAAGGAAATATAGGGTATGCGTAGAAGAAGAATCAAGGATTCTATCACACTCATCAATAACATTGTGCAGATCTGTGATATTCATTTGTACATTGTAAAAACTTTCTTTCACCCGGACGATGTGTATTTATTTATGATACAATTCTCTTTTATTAATTTCGTGAACTAAATTAAGAAATTAACTTTGTTAAGAGAAACATTAAGGGAATTTATTCTGATATTTTGGTGTTTTTGCTACTATAGTCAACTGAATCTGATTTTTATAGCTTTATATAAGCGTAAAATTTATGTATAAAAAAGTTCTGATAATACTTTCCGCGCTTGCCGGCCTGACAGCCATATTTATTTTGCTGATTCCACAGATGCTTTCTTATGAAAAAAGAATACAGGCAAATATTCTCGTAGTTGAAGGCTGGTTGCCTTTTAATGCACTACACTTTGCCTTAGAGGAATTTAAAAGCGGCGATTATGATCAGGTTTTATTCACGGGAAGTATGCTTCGTGCACATACTACTTTATATATCAACTCTTTTCTTGTAATTTATCCTCAAGATAGATTAACAGAGGATGCCTCCCTCCAGGAGCATTTTTTTGAAATACAAGCCAAAAGTTCTCTGGGAGTTAAAGATTCAGCCCATTTCGTATTCTGGATAAACGATCAGGCTGTTGCTGATTTCTATACTGTGAATGCCAGCAAAACATACAGTATTAAATGGGAGGGAGTTTTGGAAGAAATTGATTCTTTGATGATTCAGTATACCAACGACATGTACTCTCGCATAGGTGATAGAAATTTAATTATCAACAATCTGAAACTAAATGGAAGCACTGTAATTACAGAAAGCACCTCACGTTTTGTGGATAGGGGGTCTCCGTTCGGGCGCTACCGGTGGAATGTTAAAGCTGAATCTTATGCTGATATGGCTGCTAATTATTTCCTGGACAGGGTGGGGGAAAAAGACAAATTTAAGTTAATTTCTATCAGCAATCCTCATGCCGGTAAAAGAAGGACCTATGGTAATGCTTTGGCTCTGAGAAACTGGCTTGAGAATAACAAACAACAGTCTGTAAGAGTTAATATAGTGAGTATAGATTATCATTCAAGACGCACATGGCTGGTGTATAAAAGGGTGCTAAAGGATAATGCAGAAGTGGGTATTCTTTCCGTTGAAAATGTGAGAAAAGAGGCTACCCTTAGCAGGAAATATCATTATATCGCCCGCGAATCAGTTGCCATGATTTACTATTGTGTTTTCATTCTCCCGTGGATATAAAAAACCCATGTGAAATTTTTCTCACATGGGTTTTTTTCTGACAAAGATTGTCCTTTAACTGTCAATGCCCAAACAATTGATTTATCTGCCGGTTGCAAAAATCATAGTGGAAATGGTTTGGAAAATCAATTTGATGTCTTTGGTTAATGACCAGTTGTCGATATAATTAAG
>SLPR01000127.1 GCA_007131895.1 Bacteroidales bacterium
CCTTTCGGGTCACCAAGGGCACCATCGAAATACGCCCAATGTTTCATTTTACACCTCGCAGGATTGAAGCTCATGTTTGTATTTGCTTCACAGCGTTTAAAGTATACAAAGAACTGGAGCGCATTCTGAAAACAAGGGGAATCAATTTGAGCGTTGGAAAAGTGTTGGACATTGCAAAAACCGTTACAACCATCCAAGTTAAGTTACCAAAAAGTAATACCACTCTGAAAAAGACAATGCTGCTCACTTCAAAACAAAAAGCTATCGATATGCTTTTCGATGAAAATTTCTGGAAAAACATTTAGGGTGTCCTAGTGTCGAAGTCAGGAAAGAATGTTTGGATTAATTTGCCGGAAATACAAAAAACCTTGCCCTACAGCCAAATGCTGCGAGGTAAGGTTTTTATATAGCTACAAATGACAGATTATGTATTTTACTGATAATGTACTTTTTAATTAAGCAAAAAGCAGGAGAAAGATGTCTATCCGTAGAGTCCTTTATTCACTGCCATTATCGCATCTTATGCCACGTAGGGGGCGTTGATACTTGAGATGACTGCTTATTCCGTTTGCTTAACAAACTGTACTTCAGCCATAATTTTCACTTCTTCGCCTACCAATACTCCGCCGGTTTCCAGGGCGGCATTCCAGTTGAGTCCCCAGTCTTTGCGGTTGATTTTTCCGGTGACAGAAAAACCGGCTTTTTCATTGCCCCACGGATCTTTATTGGTGCCTCCGAACTCCACATCCAGTGTTACATCTTTGCTTACCCCTTTCATGGTGAGTGTGCCATCGAGTTTGTAATTCTCATCATCCACTTTGGTCAATGACTTTGAAACAAAGGTGAGCTCTTTGTGGTTGTCCACATCAAAGAAATCCGCACTAACCAGGTGCTTGTCCCTGTCTTCGTTGTTGGTAAAAACGGAGGAGCTGTCGATGGTAAGTTTTACCTGCGATTTGCTGAAATCTTCGCCGTCAATCTCTCCGCTGAAACTTCGGAATTCACCTTTTACGTTGGTAATCATCAGGTGTTTTACTTTGAAAAGAATTTCGCTGTGTGTGGGGTCTAAAACCCATTTTGTTGTTGCCATAATTCAATGAAAATTTGAGTTAAAATTTAAGTTTAATCTGTTTGTGTGAGTTTTACTTTATGCCTTCTTAAACAAAGCCACTATACTTTTGTTAGTTGGGTGATAAGTAAATAGCACTATACTTTTGTATAGCAACAACACAAACACCATAACTCAAATTGTATGGAAAAATCAAAAGCAGAGCAAATCAAAGGCTGTTCGGGCGAGTTTGTCCTCGCCCTGAACGATACCATGAATGTTTTGAACGGAAAATGGAAACTTCCCCTGATAGGATATTTGCTTTTCGGCCCCAAAAGGTTCAGTGATCTGGAAAGGGATATCCATACTATTACGCCCCGCATGTTGTCGAAGGAGTTAAAGGAACTTGAGTTAAACGGGATAGTGAAAAGGAAGGTTTATGATACCCGGCCGTTGAAGGTAGAATATGCCCTGACTGCAACGGGATATAAGCTGCGGGAGGTGCTGGATGCCATGATTGACTGGGGCCTGGAGCACCGTGATGCGCAAAAGAGACTCATAAGGCAAGAGCATCCGGAGCCGGAAAATGTCTAAATCTCTTCTTCCACGATTTTTGCAGAAGCAAGGCAAAGGGGGATTCCACCACCGGGATGAACGCTTCCTCCGGTAAAATACATGTTTCTGATTTTCCTTTTAAAATTGGGATGGCGCATGAATGCTGCAAAAGGGTTGTTGCTGCTGTTGCCATACAACGAACCGCCAAACGAACCGGTATCTCTTTCAATGGTTCGGGGGTCAGCCTGTCGTTCGAAAAGAATATGCTTCTCAATATCCGTTTTCAGCACACGGTTGATGCGGTTGATGATGTGTTTCCGTGCCTCCGGAATCATGTCATCCCAGTCCTGGCCTTTGTTCTCAGGCACATTTATCATCACATACCAGTTTTCGCTCCCTTCCGGGGCATCTCCTTCCACGGTTTTGGAACTGATGAAAAGGTAAACCGTTGGGTCGGGGCTGATGGTATGGCTTCCGAATAGATGTTCAAATTCCTGTCGGTATTCATTGGCAAACAAGATGTTATGAACTTCCAGCTCAGGAAAAGATTTGTTTACGCCCCAGTAGAAAATCAGTGCCGATGACGAACGCTGGCTGCCGGAGGTTCCTTTGGGCGGCTTTTGTCCGGGCATTAGATGTTTGTAGAGATTCCATACATCCACATTGCTCACCACAGTGTCGTAACTGACTTTTTCATGTTTAATTCTCAGTGCTTTGGCCTGTTTCTCTTCAATAATGATTTCCTCCACAGGTGTGTTGAAATGAAAGGTAACACCCTGTCTTAGTGCAAGCTCATAAAGGCTTTGGACAATGCTGTACATCCCTTTTTCGGGGAAGAAAGCTCCGATGTTATGCTCCAGGTGCGCAATGATGTTGAGCGTTGCGGGAGTCTGGTAAGGGTTAGAGCCGTTGTAGGTAGCATACCTGTCGAATAGTTGGGTGATTTTGGGATGGGAAAACCAGCGTTTATTGCGGGCGTGCATAGTAGTAAAGGCATCCAGCTCGTGCATGTAAAGCATGGAACGGCGAAAGGCAGGTGTGGTATAATTGCTGAATTTATGAAGGGAGTTGAACATGAAAATCTCTGCTGTCAGCTCATACAGCCTTTTGCTTTTGTCAAGAAATGACCGGATGTGCCGGGCCTCCACTCCCGAGGCTATTTCCACTTCATCAGCAAATTTTTCGGTGTTTTGCCATGCATTGATTATGGTACCGTCATCCCAGAAATATTTACAGGATGAGGGGAGTTTCTGGTACTGAAAGTGATCGCGGGGATTTTCTCCTGCCAGCTCAAATAGTTCATCTACCAGGCTGGGCAGGGTAAAAAGAGAAGGTCCTGTATCGAACCGGAAGCCCTGCTCTTTGATTTGAGAGATCTTACCACCCGGTATAGCGGCCTGTTCATACACGGTAACCTGATGTCCTTTGCAAGCCAGGCGTATGGCGCTGGCCAATCCGCCTATTCCGGATCCGACTACGGCTATGTTTTGCCTGGTTTTAGGTGTCATCAAAAAGAAGTTTTATCAGTATGTCTGATTCTGAGTTTATTGTCTTGACCGGATGTCAAACGGTATTGAGTGAGTTTTGGATATAACACCTGCCCAGCAACAAGAATTTCCGTCGGTTGGAAATGCGAAACCGCTTCTCCAGCAAATTGTCCGGCTGAGCTTTGGCAATTTTCTCAAGCAATTTCAGATAGTATTTGTAGGCAAGATATACCCCAAGCCTGATATCTTTTCGCAATTCTTTGATGCCGGCATAAGCCTCCTTAAAATCCAACCTGATCTCCTCTTCGATATCTTTTTTCATTTGCTCATTGAAGTTGTCGAAGTCTACTTCCGGGAAGTAAACCCTGCCTCGCTCATGATAATCGGACAGCATATCGCGCAGGAAGTTCACTTTCTGGAATGCTTCACCAAGCTTGCGGGCCGGGTGCTTAAGCTTCTCGTAGCTTTCATCGTCGTCATCATAAAAAACCCTCAGACACATCAGCCCGATTACTTCGGCCGAACCATAGATGTAGCGGTGGTATTCTTCCCTGTTGTAGCGGTCTTTGTAAAGATCGAGCTCCATACTGTAAAGAAAGGCGTCAATATGTTCGTGTTCGATTTTGTATTTGTTTACGGCCCATTGAAAACTATGGAGAATGGGGTTGGTGCTAAAGCCTTTCTCAATGGCCGTGTAGGTTTCGTCAGAGAAGTTTTTGAGCAGAGTCTTCTGATCCTTATCGTGAAAAGTATCCACGATTTCATCCGCAAACCTAACGAAACCATAAATGGCATAAATGGCTTGCCTGTAACGGGTATTCAGCATCCACACCCCCATGCTAAATGAAGTGGAATAGTTGTGGGTAGTGGTTTTGCTGATTTTTAATGCATTAAGCGTGTAAAAGTCCATGGTTTTTTGTTATGCGTTCAACAACCAGTTTTGAGCTTATTACTGCCATGGGAAGACCTGTGCCGGGTATGGTGCTTGCGCCCACATAATAAACATTCTTGTATTTTTCGTCAAAGTTTTTGGGCCTCAATCCTGCAGTTTGTTTCAAAGAATGACCCAGTCCCAGTCCGCTGCCCTTGTATAGGTTAAATGCGTTGCCCCAATCTTCGGGGGTCAGCACGGTTTGAGAAACCAGGTGTTTTTTCAAATCAATATTCATCCTTTCGGAGAGATCGTTAATGATGTTGCTCACAATTTCGTCCCTGTCTGACCAGTCAGATTTAAAGCGCAAATCCGGCACCGGGCAAAGCACAAAAAGACTTTCCATGCCTTCAGGCGCACTTGATGGGTCACTGCGCGAAACCACATTCACGTAATAATAGGGCTTCTCAAAAGTAACCGAATTTTTGAATACATTCTTCGAATATTCCTCAAAGTTATCGCCCAGGAAATAATTGTGCAAGGGTACGTCATCGATTTTTTTGTTAATGCCCAGGTAAAGGGTAAGGGGAGCCAGCGTCCATTGCATCTTGTCAAGCTTTTCATCAGTGTAGGCTGCATGTTTCAAAACTTTTCCCCTGAACCAGGCCGCATCGCTGTTGACCAGGAAAATGTCTGCCTGCCACTCCTTGCCGTTATGATCAACCATAGAGGTGATTTTTCCGTTGTTCTGCCGGGAATCAACAATTTCAGTGTTATAATGAATGGGAATATCTTGTTTTTTGAGTTCTGAAAGCAATCCTTCGGTAATTTTATACATTCCCCCTTCCACATTGTGATACCCATCGTGAACCAGCTCAGTGTAAGACAGTATGGAATAAATGGCCGGGGTGTCAAAGGGAGTGGCTCCCAGGAAAAAGGCAACCAGCGAAAAGATTTCTTTTACCTCTCTTGACTGGAAATGTTTTTCCATCTCATTCCACACCGAACGCCACAGTCGCGGAGCATGGCGGGGAGGAACCCTGGCCATGGCCAGCAAATAGTCCCAGATGTTATCGTAATTGCGTTTCAGCACCTTGTATTCAACATCATAAAAAAAGCCGGCACTTGACTTAAGAAAGCGATCCATTTTTTTTCTGAAATCCGGCTCCACGTCTTTAAATTCTTCGGCCAGCTTGTCAAGGTCTTTGTAAATGATGTATTTTCTCTCAGTGCCTCTGAAGTGCACCGTATAAAGAACATCAAGCTCCCGGAAGGTAAAAGGGAGTTGAATACCGGCATCTTTAACAAATTCATCAAACTCGTAAGTCATGCTGAAAAACGTAGGCCCCATATCGAAGGTAAAGCCATCTTTTTTGATTTGATTGAGTCTTCCCCCTGCTGTGGAGTGTTTTTCAACTATTTCTACCCGGTATCCACGCTTTGCCAACCGCAATGCAGCAGTAAGCCCCCCCAAACCTGCCCCTGTTATCAATACTTTGTTTCCCATACTGCTTTTTGCTTTTTTTGTGCTAATTTCGTTATTAAACAAGTATCTTGCTTAAAAAGTTGAACAAATATGTAAGTTTTCTTTTTAGTCACTGATTTTAATTCATGGGTGAAAGGTTAAAACCCAAAAGCATAAAACCATTTTATGTTTTTGTTGTTGATATTTGGACAGTTTGTTTTTCAACCTTGCACAGGCTGGTTTTGTTTGCCTAAGTAAAC
>SLPR01000275.1 GCA_007131895.1 Bacteroidales bacterium
ATTCGCTATTTTTAATGGTTAATAATTCAGTTCTTATCTACAAAGTTAGCAAATATCATTAAAATAGTCCCAGACAAAATAATAATTCAGCCAAGCGGGAAAGAGGAAAAAGGAAAGCAATCAGGAATTGAGTGCTTCAGCACCACCCACAATTTCAACAATCTCATTGGTAATAGAGGCTTGTCGAACTTTGTTGTAGGTAATAGTCAGGTTTTTGAGCAGTTCGGTGGCATTATCCGTGGCTTTGTGCATGGCAGTCATACGCGCACCCTGTTCGCTGGTAAAGGAATCAAGCAAAATCCGGTAAAAATAGGTTTGAATTACTTTGGGCACAAGTTCATCGAGAATTTCTTTCCTGGAGGGTTCCAGGATGTATTCGAAGTCATCTTCATTATCAACCTCCGGCTCAGAGTAGGGAGATGAATCAAGGGCCATAGGCAAAACCTGTTCGGCAAACAGTTTATAAGTGGCTGCATTTATAAACTGGGTGTATACGATATCAACTTTCTGGTACTCTCCCTTTTCAATAACGTCCATAGCTCTGCGGGCAAAGGCAAAGGCATCATCAACGGTGACAGTATCAATCAAGTCGTGAAAACATTCATCGATAATGTAGGTGCTTTTCTTAAAGAATTCTTCCGCTTTTCGGCCAATAATCCAAAGCCTGGGCTCATAGTTTTGTTCCTTAAGCTCTCTGAGGTGCGTTACCGTTTTTTTTGCTAGGTTGGAATTGAAAGTACCGCACAACCCCTTATTGGCTGCAACAAGTATTACCAGCACCTGTTTGGCCGGTTTGGGAAGACACAGAACATTTTTGTCCTCCTGCTTTAGTCCTTTGTTGATATTATCAAGAATCTGCCTGAGTTGTTCTTCGTAAGGTCTGAGATTTTGTATGGCATTTTGTCCTTTTCGCAACTTGGAGGCAGACACCATCTTCATGGCACTGGTGATCTGCCTGGTAGATTTGATGGATGCAATACGAACCCTAACTTCTTTCAGATTGGCCATGATAAAAGTCTATTAGTAGAAAATCTATTGTGTATTTATAGAGGTAACAACCTCCAGTGCAACATCTTCCAGAATCTTTGCGATATCATCATTAAAAAGGCCCTGTCTTAATTGCTCCAGGGTATCTTTATACCGGGTTTCGAGCAACTCAAGATATTCCTCCTCAAAACGGCGCACCTTTTTAATTTCCAGTTTTCGCAGCAAACCTTTGGTGCCACAAAAAACCATGGCTACCTGCTTTTCAACCGACATGGGTCTAAACTGACCCTGCTTAAGAATTTCAACATTTCTTGCTCCTTTTTCCAATACGGCCTTAGTAGAAGCATCCAGGTCAGATCCAAACTTAGAGAAGGCTTCGAGTTCGCGATACTGCGCCTGATCAAGTTTAAGCGTACCGGCAATTTTTTTCATGGATTTTATCTGCGCATTTCCTCCTACCCTGGAAACCGAGATACCAACGTTAATGGCAGGTCTGATGCCGGAATTGAAAAGACTGGACTCCAGAAATATCTGTCCATCGGTAATGGAAATCACATTGGTGGGAATGTAAGCTGATACATCACCCGCCTGTGTTTCAATAATAGGAAGAGCGGTAAGAGATCCCCCCCCTTTCACTTTCCCCTTGAGGGAGTCAGGCACATCGTTCATCTGGGCGGCAATCTCATCAGAATTAATAATCCGGGCAGCTCTTTCCAGCAATCGACTGTGCAGGTAAAAGACATCTCCGGGATAGGCTTCTCTTCCGGGAGGACGCCTGAGCAAAAGGGAAACCTCCCGGTACGAAACAGCCTGTTTGGAAAGGTCATCGAAGATAACCAGCGCCGGACGCCCCGTATCTCTGAAATATTCACCAATGGAGGCACCTGCAAAGGGTGCATAAAACTGCATGGCTGCAGGTTCGCTGGCATTGGATGATACAATGGTTGTATAATCCATAGCTCCATGCTTTTGCAGCACACTCATGATATTGGCTACTGTAGACCCTTTCTGACCAATGGCCACATAGATACAATATACCGGTTCTCCTTTTTCAAAAAACTCGCGTTGATTGATTATGGTATCAATAGCAATGGCACTTTTTCCCGTTTGCCGATCACCGATAATAAGCTCCCTTTGCCCGCGACCAATAGGTATCATAGAGTCAATGGCCTTGATACCCGTTTGCATAGGTTCGTTTACCGGCTGGCGGTAAATTACACCCGGAGCCTTTCTCTCAAGGGGCATCTGAAACAGCTCCCCTTTAATGGGTCCTTTACCATCAATGGGATGTCCCAGTGTATTGATTACCCTACCCAGTAAACCTTCACCTACATTGATGGAAGCAATTCTTTTGGTACGTTTTACCAGATGTCCTTCTTTTACCGCATTTGCTTCCCCCAGCAAAACTATTCCCACATTATCCTCCTCAAGGTTGAGAACAACCCCTTGAAGCTCTGTGTCGTCAAAATCAACCAGCTCACCACTTTTGACATTGGACAGCCCGTAAACCCTGGCAATTCCATCACCAATCTGTAAAACAGTACCAGTTTCTTCAAGTTCGGTTTGTACTTGAAAACCAGAAATTTCCTGACGTAGAATTGCAGATATCTCTGCGGGTTTAATTTCAGCCATAATCGATTTTTTTCTTTTCTTGTTAGTTTTGCTAATGGGTATTCAATGCCCGGGCCCAATCAGGAGTCAAGCAAATGTTTTTTAATATTGGACAATTTACGCTTAACACTGGCATCATACTGCAGGTCGCCAATGCGCAGGATAAATCCCCCTATTACAGAGGGATCGTATACCTGATTAAACTCAATATTTGCCCGTGGTGTTAACTGTAAAGCAATTTCTTTAGCTTTTGCCGAAAGAACCGTATCAATTTCACCGGCAGTGACAAGGGTAACCAACTCAATATCCAGGTTATTTCTGTGAATTTTCAGAAACTCATAAGCTATTCCCTGAATGAGTGCTGCACGCTTTTTCCTGGTGACGATAGTGAGATAATGCATAGTTACCGGATTGACTTTATCCTCAAAAATGGCCTTAAGAATATTAAGCTTTTTGCTCACTCTCACAATAGGACTTTTTAATATGGTTTGCAGTTCCTTGCTCGATTTCAGGGCATTGTATACCAATTCCATATCTTCAAAGGCCTGCTTTGAAAAGTTGTTTTCCTCTGCCAGTCCAAGCAAAGCCTTTGCATACCGGTTCGCTACCCGTAAATTTTTCACCAGAAAACTATTTTAATGAGTAAAGATAACAAAGGAAGATCAATTCAGTTGAATATCTTCTAACAGCTTGCCAACGTATTTATTCTTTTTGCCTGCATCAAGAAACTCCTCTTTTAGCACTTTCTGAGCTACATCCATAGAGAGCAGAACAATTTGCTCCCTAATCTCGCGCTCAACTGCCTTTCGTTCAGCCAGAATACTGTTTTTGGCAGCCTCCACTATCTGGGTTGCTTCTTTGCGTGCCTGGGCCTGAGCTTTTATAATTACCTCTTCACCGTCAATTTTGGCTTGCCGAAGCACTTCTTCAGCCTTCTCTTTTGCCTGGAGAAGAAGTTTTTCTTTTGTGCCATCCAGTTCGGCAAGCTCGCGTTGAATCCTTTTACTCTGTCTGATGGAATTGGCAATGAAGTTTTCTCTTTCTCTGATGGCACCCAATATGGGCTTCCATGCAAATTTGCGAAGAATAATCAATACCAGCCCGAAAGACAAGGTCATCCAGAAAATAAGCCCCAATCCGGGCGTTACGAGTTCCATAATTCAATATTTTAAATTAAACGCAACCAGCAAATTGAATTTCATTTAACAATTGCAACTTGTCAGAAGAAGAAGCTTTTTACCAAATGCATTTTCCATGCAAAAAAGCAAGGTATAAGAAGCCTCAGTTGATCAGAAACCAATTTAGTTAAGCCATTGGACTGATACTTTGTCCTCGCATTGGAAACAGCTCCTGCCAGGGTCATTTATCATGCTTCCCAATACAACATCGCTTACAACTGCAACCCTTTCAATTATACAAAGAGAACCAGAAGACACACTACGATGGCAAAAAATGTAGCTCCTTCAATAAGTGCAGAAGCAACAATCATGGAAGAGCGAAGATCATTGGCTGCTTCAGGTTGCCTTGCAATTGATTCAAGAGCAGTTTTACCTATTTTTCCAATACCCCAGGCAGCTCCATAAACTGCAGCAGCAGCGGCAAAAGCGGCACCCATTTTTATCCATTGCGCAACAACATCGGCCGATGAAGTTTGTAATAATACAAATAACTCTGACATAGTTTCTAATTTAAGATTAAACGTAAAATTGACAACAAGTATAAAAAATCAATTAATGATGTTTTTCTGGTACAGCCATTCCAAAGAATATGGCACTAAAAAAGGTGAATATATAGGCCTGAATAAAGGCCACCAGTAATTCAAGAAAATTCATGAAAATCACAAATAATACCGAAAGCGGAGAAATGGCAAGCCCCATTACCACGCCTGAGGAACCCAAAACAAAGATCAGACTCACAAAACCCAGGATGATCATGTGCCCGGCGGTGATATTGGCAAACAACCTTAAGGTTAAAACAATAGGCTTTACAAATACGCCAACCAATTCGATTATGGGCATAAGCGGTATAGGTAATTTCAACCAGAAAGGAACACCCGGAGTATTAAAAATGTGTTTCCAGTATTCTCTGTTGGCAAAAATATGCAGGGTAAAGAAAGTAAACATAGCAAGGGTAAGTGTAACGCTAATACTTCCGGTTACATTGGCTCCCCCGGGGAAAAAGGGTACAAGCCCCAATAGATTATTGAAAAAGATAAAAGAGAAAAGAGAAAGCAGATAAGGAAGAAACCTGTCTACTTCTTTTTCCGGAATGGCCGATCTTGCAATGTCATCTCTGACAAAGAGAAAGAGTGGCTCCAGAAGTCCGGCCAGTCCGTTGGGTGCCCTGTAGGGTCCAAAGTTGGTATAGCTGCGTGCAACACTTATGAGCAGCCAGCACAAAAATACGGAGGCCATAAAAATAGCCAGGACATTTTTTGTAATCGATATATCAAGCAGGAATGATGCATGGGGATCGTGGGTAATGCCATCATCCAATACTCTTACTATCCTGCCCTTTTGGGGTCCGTCAGAGGCTATTCTGAATCCTTTATATGCATCTTTGCCATGATGAAACTTATGGGAGAAAAAGAAATACCACTTCCCTTCATACATGAGGATGATCGGGAGAGGTATACTTATGTGTGTATCTCCATAATCAGCAATATGCCAGTCATAGGCATCCAGAATGTGGTCGATGATTACCTTGCCGGCATCAAACTTCTTCTTACTTTCTGGTTGTTCCTGTTGTATCGTGCTGGTTTCAGCGCTTGCCGATAGTATGGTTGCAAAAACAATTAGCAGCAACGACAATATTTTTTTGCCCTCACGCAAAAATGCACAACCACGACTCCCTTCGTTACCCATCTTTTAATTATAGTTTTTGATGGTGCAATTTATAAATTATTTCTAATTCAAAGGTCAGTATATCCCCTATTTGTTCTCAGATACAGAATAATTCAGGGATACTTTGATATGCCTGTTCTGCAAAACACTGACATCCAACAAATAACAAAAGATATAATTTGTTAACAGAAGAAAAATTAAGTGTTTCACTTAGACATTTCA
>SLPR01000109.1 GCA_007131895.1 Bacteroidales bacterium
CCGGTAAAGCCCTCGTCCCATGCCTGGGGAGCATTTATCAGAGAAATGTTCCACGACACATTATCCGTTTTATCTTTGGAGTTGGGGTTCTCTGTATCTTCCTCGGGTTCAACCGGCAGCACGTCGCGTTCAATGGCCAGATCTATCTGGTCTATTTCGCTGAAATTCAGCAGTTCATTGACCAGGCCCGGCTTAATTCGGCAATGAACCAGGTTAACAATCCAGAAAGGCTTGACATCTTTCACCATGCCCGCACTCTTCTGAGAATCCAGGAATCCGAGCAAAGCAGCCTGTTCTTTTTCGCTAAAGGTTTTCAGCTCATTGATAACGTATTTGCGCCGGTGTTCAGGACGAAACATTTTACTTGTGGTTTGCAGCAACTCCTTTGAGTCATATTGCTCGGCAAATCTGATATTTACCGGGATAAGCTCATCTTCACCCTTCTCCTGAATCGCCTGCTGCAGCGCCGGGGTAATGACCGGCTGGCCATTTGGTGAAGCACTGGTTAGATGAAAAGTTGTAAAAAGTATAATAATAAATAGAAGCTTTTTCATTTTTAATGTGTTGTGGTTTATGAATTTGCTGGCTCATAATGCTTTGATTAATAGCTCTATAGCCTTTGCAGTGTATTAATGAAGGGGGCTGTCTCAAAAGCCGGTTGTTTTCCGGACTCTGAGCCTGTCGAAGCGGGTATCTGACTGATAACCAGATGTCGTTTCGACAAGCTCAACGACCGGCAGGCACTTATGAGACAGCCCCTTTTTGCTTTGACAAAAAAATCAACGTTGTCTGATAACAGAGAAAGTTTCGTTTTGAACCTTGCCATCGGAAATAACACCGATGATGTACAATCCAGCGGGCAGATGAGAAATATCCAGCTTGACATTTGATTCATCAAAAAGATCCCTTTGTAGCACTTTCCCGTTAATGGATGTGATCATAATGGTCATCCCCTTGCCTGAATTGCTTTCCACTATCAGGTAATCCCCGGCAGGATTTGGATACAGGTTCAGTTCAAAGGTTGCAACATCATTTATTGATGTAGCAACATTGAACGTTACAGTATAGACCAAAACCGTTTCGCCGTCTTCAGCAGTAACTTTTACTTCTGTGGTACGGTCCTCCGCATCAGGAGAAGAAATATCCGCTGCAGGTGTGATTTCCACAGTGGCTTCCTCATCATTGGCTATTGCGGTTACCGGTGGAGCATCAGTAGTGCCCTCTGGAAGGATATAGTTGTAATTTAAAACTTCCGGGCTGAAGCCATCAATGGTTTGCCCATCAACCATCAGGTCGCTGAGGGTAGCATCTGAGCTCAGGGGCAGGCCTCCAAAGTTGGCCCGAAGAATAACAAACCCAAACGCCGGGTCATCAATTAAATTAAATACTCCTTCAGCAGGCACGTATTGGTAAAAATACCCTCCCGGAACGTCGGAAAACGCCAGCCTTAAGTGTACCGCAGCGAGCTGGTCAATAACCACAGCATAATGCCCTGACTCTAAGTAGGTGGCTGGTATTTTAAAGCTTACCAGGGTGCCTGCCATGTTTGGGTATCTCTGGAAGGTTTGCGTTGGAACAACCTGCTGACCAACCGTCTGGGTTTCCATATCAACTTCAAAAACTCTTAGTGAGAAGTCCAGGGGGAAATCATGCAGGGTTGCCCCCCAACCCACTGTTATAGATGTAATGTAATCTGCGCTGGTCACTTCGTAAATGTTGGCCAGAGAGATTGGGCCACTGTTGCTTCCAAGGCTGTTGGAGATGACACCAGTGTCGGTGGCATATACCGAGTCGGTCACCATAACACTTGACTCAGCCGTGTGTCCAACCAGATTGGCGTTTTCTTCACCAATGGATACCTCATACCAAAAATTGAGGGTGCCGGTCATTTCCAACGAATAGGGCGGTTCAATCTGCAACAAGCTGATGTCGCCTTTTGGCAAAACAGGCAAAGGCTCACTGCTTGCAATTTCATTATTGTTTAAGGTTACCGTAAGCAAAACATCGGTGTAATCCCTTTGTCCTTCATTTTGAATCAAGGTTTCAAAGCTTAGTGGGGGCAATTGCTGTAAGGGTATCATGGTATAGTCGAATTGCTTATACTCCAGTATGTTAACATAGTCAATGGGATCTTCAATTATTACGTTAACAGTCCATTCCTGTTCATCCCCATTTTCTGCGGTAACTACATAGGTAACAGGTTCGGAGAAATCCTGTGGTACGCCGCTGGCTGGCTCAATAGTGGCATTGATCGACACAACGATAGTGGGTTCCAGGTTGGTTACATCGGTTTGATAGATCACCCTTGCCAAAACAGTGTGGTTTTCTGTGTCAATTTCTGCCGGAGAAAAGTCTTCAGCAAAACTAAATTCAAGAATATCGTTCTGGTCGTTTATGAAGTCATCTACTTCTATAAAGGCGGTTGTAGGATAGGATGTGCTGTAAAGTCCTTCTGTGTCATGCGCTTCCACCCTCCAGCGGTAAACGGTAGGTGGGATGCTTGGAAAATTGTCGGTGTTTGCAGCAAAAAGGTTTTCATTCAGTACTTCAGACCGAAAGAGTTCCTGGTTACCGTCTGCTGATTCCAGGATAAAAACATAAGAAACCTCGTCGCCATCCGGATCGATGGAAGCTTCCCAGGTAAATTCTGCTTCTGCATCCCATGGGATAAAAATGGATTCCCCGGCAATGGGGAAGGTATTGGCAAACTTGCCGGGGGCAGTATTGAAAGCATCACCCACGTATTTTACGATGGTGCCATTTTGCCCAACCAGGAACAATCGCTCTGCACCGTCAAAATAGCCATTTAAAATGGTTTCCTCAGTGAAGTAACTATCAATGATTTCGAAGTTTTCAGCGTCGGTGGTTTCGCCCAGGAAACCACGATTCCCATAACCAATGGTGGATACGGAGTCCTTTATTGCAAGAAAGAATAGTTCCCTGTAAGCGGCCCAGGTTCCGGGAGTATTTGTGGGAGTCCATGTTTGACCATAGTCATTTGTATAAAGCAGGTTTTTGCGGTTGGCCAGAGTTCCCCATTGTCCACCGGTAAATCCATGTTTTGCATCCACAAAGGTAACACGGTTCAGGCTGCCGGCATTGGATGTGAAAACGTTTTCCCAGCTTTGGCCGGCATCTTCGCTTTTGGAAATGTAAGTGCTGCCACCGGTACCGGTTCTGCCCCCACTGATAAAAAGCACCTCGGGTGAGGAGAGCTCAATAGAACTGGGTGGCAGGTTAGTACTCATGGGATCTGGCAGAGTAACATTCTCCCATTCACCTCCATTGATCTTTTTAACAAGTGTATTCCCGTTAGTGAGGGCATAAATGTATTCATCTCCCCAACTGACGATATCAATTATTTTGGCTCCGGAAACAATGTGCTCTTCATTCCAGGTTGCACCACCATCTGCACTGGAACTGATCAGGCCATAAGTGAATACAATAAGGTTTTCTTCTTCATCATAGTCATACAGGTATTTTACCCCTGCAGTATACATCTTTTCGGCGGTTGACGTCATACCAAACCATTCGTAATTTTCCATTCCGGGTCCGGTAGCCTGGCTCCATGTGTCGCCACCATCGGCTGTTGTAAAGTATACCCCATCATAAAATATATAATACCCGCCAGATGTGCCGGTATATTTCTGAAGCTCAAGGCTTCCTACCGCAATACCATTGTTTTCGTCAAAGAATTCCATATCATGAAAATGCCGGGGCCTTACCTCTCCCTGCAAAATGGTTGCGGTGGCGGTTTCAAAATCTGAAGCGCCTACCAGCAGGCCTCGCTGTCCGGATGCAAGCCAGGAAGTACCATCAGGTGAAATGGTTACTCCCTGGAAGGATGCACTCCTGAGGTCTCTGTCGCCATAGCGGGCCCCTCCAAAAATCTCTTTCCAGGTTACTCCGCCATCTGTTGACGCCAGCACCTGGCCGAAGCCCCCGGCAGTAATAATGTTTTGCCCGTCAGGTGAAACATTGACACTGTATAAGAAACGAATATCGTTCGTAGTATACTCAATGTTTGGATTTGGATAAGGGGTAAAGTTTGCAATTGTAGTTACCTTATCCCATGTTGCACCGCCATCAGTGGTTTTGGCAAGCCCGTTATTGTAAAGCATCCAGTAACTCGCGTAACCAGTTAACCCGTCAGCAGCGAAGGAGATTTCCGTCAGGTAAGCACCAACGATGGCGGAAGGCAAATCTACACCTGTTGGAAGAATATGTTGCCATGTAGCACCATGATCCGTGGTGCGGACTATTTGAATGGGGATACCGGGAAGTCCTGTACCCATCATCAGGGTGTCACCATCCACCCAAAGGCTTTGGAAGTTCCAGTTGGGGCGGTCGTTCGGATTGTGAATGGCATCGTCCGGCACAAGAATATCAGACCAGGTGAGACCATTATCGTTTGAAAACAGTAGAGTTTTTGAGTTGCCCACAGCATAGATTTTCCCGTTTTCTCCAAACTTCACATCACGCAAGTCAACAGTGACATTTGATTCGGCTGTAATCCAGTTATTCCCCTGATCGGCCGAAATGGCGATCAGTCCTTCGTTGAAAACAGCAATTATGGAATCTCCCTTTACATCAAACGCACGTAAGTGCACCGAAAAAGGGGTTTCCACAACTTCCCAGGTTTCCGTTGCATCAGTGGATCTGACCAGCCAGCCGATATTTCCTCCGGCATATATTAAACTGTCGTTGGCATATTTAACATCCTGAAAAAAAATGTTGCCTAAAGCGGGGTATTTCCAATTGTAATCAGGGTTGGGTGAGCTTTTTGTTGCCTTGAAAGAAAAATCTGTTAATTCATTCTCTAAAGAAAAAGAATTCATTTCTGCATGTTTGACAGGGTCGGCATTGTATTGTGACGAATGCTGTATTGATGAACTATCAAAAAACATTGTTGCCCGTTTTGTTTCTCCTTGTTCAAACTTTTGACCTGCTTGCGCTGAATTAATGCAAATAGATAACAATAGGCCGGCAAAGATTAATATAAATGATGCCGGCGGGCTAAAGATGTTTTTTTTAGTAAATACATTTGAAGAGCTTAAAAGCAGGTAGTTTTCTGCCTGGACAAATTGGGTGATAAAATTCCTGAAAGCCTGTAAAGTCGTTTTCATATACGTTTAAGGTTTGCGTGTGAAGAGTAAATTTGAATGCAAGTTAGGAACTAATCAGAGACAGCTGACAAGGAAATTGTACGGATTCATGCCATTGTACAACTATCGCTGAGGTGGCTGAATATCAGGCTTGAAGGGAGTTTTGAAACGCTGTTTTTGATGGAATCGAAGCCTTTTTCCCTCGATAATAAAAAGCCAGGCGTGTTGCCCTTTTGTAATAGGAAGGGGTTAAACCTGTAAATAACTTGAAAGCCTGGTTAAATGATGTTTTGGATTTAAATCCCACAAAGCTTGAGACGGCTTCAATGGTAAAATGCTGGCATTTGCTGTCGGTAAGCATTTTCCTGGCTTCCCTTATCCGGAATTCATTAATAAAATGGTTGAAGCTTTTTCCGAATTCACTATTCAATACTTGTGAAACGTATTTTTTATTTGAACCGACCATGAGGGTTAATTTGTCTAAAGAAAAATCATCATTAAGATACGGTTTCTCTTTATTCATAATTTCCATAATCGCAA
>SLPR01000302.1 GCA_007131895.1 Bacteroidales bacterium
GTTTTTAAACTCGCATCATAATCAGAATACCCACTATCAGGTTTTTCTGTAAAACTTGCCCATGTATTCAGCCTGATCTAAGATCAAATCCTTAATGGCGGGATAAAATTCGGAGGCATCGCCAATAGACTCGCGGGGTAGTTTTTTTCTCAGTGCAAAGATTTTGAAAAAATACCGGTGCTCTTCACCCTTTGGAGGACATGGGCCTCTGTAACCAATCTTTCCAAAATCATTCTTGGATTGGGAGGCTCCATTATCCAGATTTTTCTGAATGGGTATAATTTTTTCCAGCTCGTGACAATCAGCTGGAATATTATACATTATCCAATGACAAAAAGTGCCACCGGGAGCATCGGGATCTTCCATGATTAATGCATAAGTAACTGTGTTTTTAGGCTCGCCACTCCATCTGAGCAAAGGGGATAAATCATCGCCCTCACAGGTATGAACCAAAGGAATTGGAAAGCCATACTCAAACGCTGTGCTTGCAATTTCAAATGCCATACTTTCAAGGTTTTGAATTAAACTTAATTGATTATTATGTACAATTAAACGGGTTGCGGCTCCAGTGAGCAAAGTTTCTCAAAAAACAGAAATAAATTTATTCTTTTTCATACTTGATAACCTCTACCGGACAGCTCTCCGCAGCTTCTATAATATCGTTTTCGTTGGCCTCAAGATTTGCTCCTTCTTTTACAATGGCTGTATCATCAGGTAAGTCAAATATATCGGGTGCGATATCCACACAAATACTGCAGGCGGTACAGCCATCTTCGATCCAAACTTTTTTAAGTGTCATAAATTGTAATTTTTAAGGTTCTTTAATTAAAATCCAACAAATAGCATCTCCAGATTATGATTGCATTGTAATCTCAGGCAAATGCTTTCAAGGGACAATATAATAAAATTAAGCGAAAAAAAAAAGTATTTGGCCAATAGTTTTTAGTTAATAATGAACTATTGGTTTGAACAACCCGAATTACAAGGAAAATTTAATTCAATGATATATTCGTTGTGAAAAAGTATTGTGAAGGTAAGTATGTCAAAAGTTACAACTAAAGTTGAAATTTTACATAAATATCCGTATTTTAGTAAAAAAACTGATTGTAAAACGATAAATATGGAGGAGTAGTTATGGACGTATTGATTAATAAAACAAAAGACATTGAAGAATTATTGGGCGATTCTGCAAAATCATTGCTTGAGCATAAATCATCGACAATTCCCGTTAACAATCTTTATTTGCCTGGCCCGCATGTGATAGATGAAGTATTTGCCAATAGCAATCGCAGTACTCCAGCATTGATTAACCTGTCCCGAATCTATAACCATGGCAGACTTGCCGGTACCGGGTATTTATCTGTACTGCCTGTAGATCAGGGTATTGAGCATACAGCTGGAAGTTCATTTGCTCCCAACCCTCAATACTTTGACCCCGAAAACATCATTAAGCTTGCTATCGAAGGAGGGTGTAATGCAGTTGCATCAACTTTTGGCGGGCTTGCACTCAATGCAAGAAAGTACGCCCACAAGATTCCTTTCATTGTAAAAATCAATCACAATGAATTGATGACTTATCCCAATAAGTACGATCAGATTATGTTTGGTACAGTTGAAGAGGCCTGGAACCTGGGTGCTGCGGCCATTGGGGCAACCATTTATTTTGGTTCGGAAGAGTCCAACCGGCAGATTGTAGAAGTGGCAGAAGCATTTGAACGGGCTCATGAACTGGGAATGGCAACCATATTATGGTGCTATACGCGCAATAGTTCGTTCAAAACAAAGGAAAAGGATTTTCATACAGCTGCCGACCTTACCGGTCAGGCCAATCATCTGGGGGTTACCCTTAAAGCAGATATAATCAAGCAAAAATTACCCGATACCAATGGTGGATTTGAAACCTTGAAATTTGGCAAATTTCATCCGGCCATGTATGATAAACTTAGTTCTGAACATCCCATTGATTTGTGCCGATACCAGGTGGCCAATTGCTATATGGGTAAGATCGGACTCATAAATTCTGGTGGGGCCTCCTCGGGAAGCAGTGATTTTGCCGATGCTGCCCGAACTGCCGTTATAAATAAAAGAGCAGGTGGCTCAGGGCTTATTTCCGGGCGTAAAGCTTTTCAACGCCCTATGGAAAAAGGTATTGAGTTGCTCAATATTATTCAGGATGTCTACCTGAACAAGGAAATCACAATTGCTTGATAATTAAATGTTTTGGAAACAGAGACTATCTATAACTTCACCGGAGAGCTCTAAGGAAGTTCAAACCTGTATTAATTTTACGTAAAGCTTTTGTCAACCGATCCCTCCTTGCCGGAAGGAAGAAGGAAATTTCGCGCGACAGAAATTCATGATAAATTACAGATGGTAACTCCAAAATACAGGAATATTGGTGATTTACGAAAACCAATAACGAAGGATACGGAAAATATGATCGCTGAAATCAAAGATTGTTCCTCATTTTTACAATGGGCCCTTCCAAAGATGAAAATGCGCTGGAGAGGCTTCAGAAAGGTAAAAAGACAGGTCTGTAAGCGTTTATTATTACGGATGCAGGAGCTTCACATTCACAATCATCAATCCTATAGAGAATTTCTGGATAAACATCCTCAGGAATGGGAGAAACTTGAAAAGTTAACCCATATCAGTATATCGCGCTTTTTCAGAGATTATAAATCATGGGAAATGCTTGGCAAAAAGCTGCTACCCAGTTTGGCAGCCAATGCAGCCAGGCACAAACGAGATCTGAATTGCTGGTCGGCCGGATGTGCTTCGGGTGAAGAACCTTATAGCCTGGCTCTGCTCTGGAATCATAAACTTGCTTCTGAATTTCCTGGCCTTACCATGCATATACTTGCCACTGACGCCGATGAACACCTTTTGCAAAGAGCTTGGCAGTCCTGCTATCCTGAGAGTAATGTAAAACATGTTCCCAAAGAGTGGTTTCAAAAATCATTTCAACAACAAGAAAAAGACATCTTCTGCCTGGACAAAAATATATGCCAAAAGGTGGATTTTAAAAAACAAGACATTAGAAAAGAGATGCCGGAAGGTCCTTTTGATTTGGTATTTTGCAAAAACCTGGTGGGCATGTACTTTGTCCATGATCAGGCAGTGGAGATTTTCAATAAAATATCCATACGCATGCAGCCGGCAGGCATACTGATGTTGGGCAACCATGAACCATTTCCGGAACGTGAGGTGGATAGTATTTACGTATTTAACCGGGGACTTAATATTTATCAGAAAAAAGGATAATGTATTGGGTCGTATTGAGTGAGTTTTATTTTGATTCGACGTTTAACCATTTGATAATTAAAAACTCTACATGCATACATAGTTGGCGAATAAGTGTGCTTGTTTTTGATTCATAAAGAATTGGAGGTAAGGAAACCTGAAGATAATTGATAAAATGCGTTATAATAACAATTTCTATCTTCGATGCATAATTCTGTTTCCCAATCAATCAAATACCCTGGAATTTAAAACCTGAATATCAAGCAGAAACAAATTTATTATCAGATGAAGAAAAACTGGCTCTCCTGGTTCGTATATATATCTGTAGTTTTTCTTATTATTACACTGGCAAGAAACGACTATATCGTTCTACCCGCAGAGCTTAATTATTTATATCTGGGACTTTCTGTATTTCTGCTATTTACAGGGTTTATCCTTCAGGGGCTTTCCTACAAGATATTGCTCAAAAAATACGGATACTCCATCCGCGCCAATGACTCCCTGATTGCATTTGGAATGACCATTTTGTCGCGGTATATTCCCGGTAAATTCTGGATTCACCTGGGAAGGGGAGGATATATAAGAGATCGTTATGGATATCCTTTTGGAGAGATGGTTTATATTTCGCTTTACTCGCAGTTTTTGGGCATGTGGAATGCGATACTGCTATGTTCAGTTGGTTTGTTGTTTACTGAATTAAAACTATATCTGAAATTACTTGTTCTTGTCTTTTGGTTATTTCTTTCCATTGCAATATTTACCCGTTATCTCCATAAATTCGTGCAAAAGGCAGTACATAAGGTTATTAAGAAAGAATTCAGTCTGCCCGCCCTGACTTTCCGTAAAAACCTGGCTGCTTTTCCTGTTTTTTTGATTTTCTGGGCTTTATATGGCGCAGCATTTTATTTTCTGGCCCTGAGCATGAATTTTGAATTAAAGGCCCATGCCATGATTTACTTTCCTTTATCCACCATAATAGGAATTGCGGCAGTATTTGCTCCAGGGGGACTTGGGTTGCGGGAAGCATCCCTGGTTGGAATGCTTACCCTTGGTAATATAAGTACCGTTCAGGCCACAACACTCACTGTATTTAGCCGAGTCTGGTTTCTGGCCGGTGAATTATTTGCTTTTGTATTATCCTTAATTTTAAGACTCAGCTATCGCTGGGGCAAAAATAAAAACCAGGAAAACGTATTGTAAAGAAACAGAATAGCTAAAAATAAAACAGCCCTTCACAAGGATGTTGTAAAGGGCTGTTTAAGTGGTGACTCCGCCAGGATTCAAACCTGGAACCTTCTGATCCGTAGTCAGATACTCTATTCAGTTGAGCTACGGAGCCATTTTCTGCGTTTGCGAGTGCAAAGATAAAAGGTTTTTTTCAGTTTGCAAGGATTTTCTTTCGTTTTTACCCGGGAATTTCAAAAACCATCCGGTAAATATATTTAAGTCCTCTTTTATGCTTGAATAAGAGTAATTTGGGCACTATAATTCTTTTTAAAGAAAAACTGTACTTTCAGTTACTTCTTTATTTCAAGGGCATCCGGATCCGATACATTATGCTTTACCACTGCTTTTTTCTTCCACCTGCCTGTCTTGTAATACAGGAAAGTAGCTACCAGTCCAAACACCCATGCAATAGGTATTCCCCACCATATGCCTGTTTCGCCCATGTGCTGGGAGAGGTAATAGGAAAAGGGCACGCGCAGAACCCATAGGGAAAAAAGTGTAATAAACATGGGTATCAATGTGTCGCCAGCCCCTCTGAGTGTACCGTGCATCAGGAACATAGCTCCAAATACAATATAAAAAGAGCTTACAATCACCAGGTAATCATAACCAATATCAATCACCAGCTGGTCATCAGTAAAAAAACCCATGAGTGTTTTCCCATATGTCCATGCCACAATGGTAACCAGAAAAGAATATCCGGTAGTCATGGCCAGGCAGGCAATAAGCCCTTTTCTTACCCTTTCAATTTTATTGGCACCAATATTTTGACCCACAAAAGTAGAAAGGGCCATGCCAAAATTCATGGCAGGAAGTGTTGCAAACGAATCAATACGCCAGGCAATGGAATAGGCGGCAATAGTGGGTGTGCCAAACATATTCACAATGGTCATTAGTGCTGCCATACCCAATGATACAAAAGTATGCTGCAGCCCGGTGGGGATACCGATTCGCAGGCTCTGTCTGAAAATTTCCCTGTCGAATGACAGACCGGTGAAGCTGAATTTGATAAGCGGATGGTAGCGGTTAAGATATATAACTGACAACCCGAATGCAATGGCCTGGGCCAGCACAGTAGCAAAAGAAATCCCAGCAATACCCCATTTGAAAACCGCAACAAAAAGCAAGTCGAAACCAATATTGAGAAATGTGGAAATGATAAGAAAGTA
>SLPR01000354.1 GCA_007131895.1 Bacteroidales bacterium
CAGCCCTGGTATTTCCTAAACCTGTGCTGAGCGAAGTCGAAGTATGATCACGAAGGTGAAGTTCATTAACATACTCTCCATCACTCTGCGATCCATGGTTGATATTGAAAATCCTTCCATGAGGAGTATTCACCCATGCCAATTCATTATTCACATATACAAATGGTCCGGCATAGTCGCGTGTGGTACTCACACGTCCATCCTGATCAACGAGTTGCTGGCGGATTTTCTGGCCGGTGGCGGTGTAGGTGTAGTGGAGCATTTCAGAACTTTGGATATTTAATATTTCTTGCGGTAAATAAGAAATTATATTTGATTGACCTCGACAAACGATAATCGGTTCCCATATTTCCATTGGAATCATACGAATAAAGACTTCCTATACTTATTGGATTCCCTGGTTCCTGATAATAGTTTTCCAAACCTCCATGTAAACCATTTGCTTCATTATTAATCCAGGTTAATCTGTTACCATGGCTACTGTATTCATAATTGAGAATATCAATATCCTCAGCATTTCCATTCAATGCCGAAATTCCTCTCCGCCTAAGGTTTTTAATGTTACCCTGAATATCATAACAATGAGTTAAGAAGTACAAAAATTACTTTCAAACTAAAAACTACATAAAGACTTCTCATTTTCATAATTTTGAGTAATATCAAATATTAAAACTTATTCAATAAAATCACACCTGGTCACACAAGGAATATGTTAAGCAATGCCAAATATCGACAAAGAAATAAAAAAAACATATAAACAAAATTTTCATGAAAATAATAGGCTATTTAGACGCATTCTAAATAATTTGCATATCAATTTGTTAGAATACTATTATATTTATGCCTGAAAAACCTGAATTTTGATTTGTTGAATCATAGACCTCAAGCCCACAACTGACCATAACGGCATTACAAGTTTTTTTTTGGATCGAAAATAAATTATTTACCAATAATACCCTTCACAACCACAAACTTTCTGAAAAACATCAGGGAAAGGATTAAAATTCCGATATTTGCAGCTTAATTAGAGAAATCCGGTTTAGAAGCAACGTAAACCTCAAATTATTACCTCTTTCAATGTCAGAAACCAACAAGCAAAAAAAGAGTTTTTTTTCCAAGCTGCATGATAAGTACCGGCTGGTGCTGATGAATGATGATACTTTTGAAGAAAAGATATCCTTCCGGCTAACCCGTTTCAATGTATTTATATTTTTCGGAACGCTGGTCATTTTCCTGGTGGTAGCCACCTCATATCTGATAGCCTTTACCCCTCTTAAAGAATATATACCGGGTTATGCAGATTTTAATACCCGCAAGGTGTTGCGGGAACTTAATCAGAAAGCCGATTCACTGCATGCCGAACTAAGGAGAAAAGATCTTTACATTGTAAATATCCGAAACATTATAGAAGGAAAAGATTTGGTGGACGAGATGCCTGAATTGCAAAGCAGCCAGGAATTTACAGAGATATCCGAGCTATCCCGTTCCAGGGAAGACTCTATTCTGCGTGCCCAAATCGAGAATCAAATCACCTATTCTGACTGGAGTCCTGAAGAAATGGATATTGTGGAGACAAGGGGTGTATCACAGTTTTTTTTCTTCCCTCCTTTGCAGGGCATTCTCACCAATCATTTTAATCCCGCTACCAGGCATTATGGTATTGACATAGTAGCCGACAAAGGTTCTCCCATAAAGGCAACCTTAGACGGAACCGTAATTTTTTCCACATGGACCCTTACCACCGGCTATACCATTGGTATTCAACATGCCAACAATCTGATATCAGTTTATAAACACAATGATGTATTGCTAAAAGAGGAAGGCAATTATGTAAAAGCAGGCGAAGTAATTGGAATTATTGGCGATTCGGGTACTTTGTCTACAGGAACACACCTGCACTTTGAATTATGGTTTAACGGCAATCCTATCAATCCTGCAGACTACATTGTCTTTTAATCCCCTACCGACTGGAGCAATAATCCCTGAAAAAACAATCAAACTAACCTATGGTAAAACCCCAACCAGCGTTTGCTGATTTCCATACTTTTTTTATTCAACAGTACTTATGCCAGATTTTGTCAAAATAAACCACCACTGCAACAACAGAAGTTTCCGGCAGATTTTTTCTACCCCGGGGACAAAGAATAAACTTTGTGGTATAACAATAAAAATCAGTAATACCTTCTACAAATGAACAAAAGGAATGTTGCTATTCTGGGTTCTACAGGTTCCATCGGCACTCAGGCCCTTGAGGTTATAAAGGCTGCGCCCGAAAGATTCCAGGTGGAAGTGCTTACAGCGCAAAACAACGCCGGTTTGCTTATTCGTCAGGCGCAGGAATTTAAGCCCAATGCGGTGGTAATTGGTAATGAGGACCATTACGAACAAGTAAAAGAGGCTCTTGAACCCTTGTTAATCAAAGTATTTTGTGGAGAAAGTTCGCTTGAGGAAATTGTAGAACTGGACAGTATTGACATCGTACTTACAGCGATGATGGGATTTGCAGGCTTAAAACCTACCCTGAGAGCCATTGAATCAGGAAAAAGTATTGCCCTTGCCAATAAGGAAACGATGGTGGTGGCCGGACAAATGATTACCCAAAAGGCCAGAATAGCAGGAGTAAATATCTACCCGGTAGATTCGGAGCACTCTGCCATCTTTCAATGCATGGCGGGTGAGTTTCACAACCCCATTGAGCGTATTTATCTTACAGCATCAGGCGGCCCGTTCAGAGGGATGAAAAAAGATAGTCTTAAAAATGTAAAAAAGGAAGATGCGCTTAAACATCCCAACTGGAATATGGGTTGTAAAATAACCATTGACTCGGCTTCGATGATGAACAAAGGTTTGGAAGTAATTGAAGCCAAATGGCTGTTTGCCCTTAAACCCGATCAGATCAAAGTTATTGTGCACCCGCAGTCAATCATACATTCATTGGTTCAGTTTGAAGATGGCTCTTTGAAAGCACAAATGGGATTACCTGACATGAAACTGCCCATTCAATATGCCCTGGGTTATCCTGACAGAATTAAAACTGATTTCGAGCGTTTTAACTTTGTTGATTATCCCCAACTCAGCTTTGAAGAACCGGATAAAGATACTTTCCGAAACCTTGATTTGGCTTACCAGGCCATGGAAAAAGACGGAAATATGCCTTGTGTTTTAAATGCTGCCAATGAAGTGGCGGTTGCGGCTTTTCTTAAGGATCAGGTGGGCTTTCTGCAAATGTCAGACGTGATTGCTACCTGCATGGCCAAAATACAATACATTGCGCAGCCTGCATATGATGATTTGTGCAACACTGACATGGAAACCCGTTTGCTGGCAAGGGAGTTAATCTACGGCAAAAACAGATTCAAAGATGCCCCCTGTGTGTAAAGGATTGATTAGAAATGTAATCCATCTCGAAAAATAAAGAATTACCATAATAAACAACATTAAAAATACCAAGTTAACTTAAATATTATATCAGATTATAATGGAAATAGCAATTAAAGTAATACAGTTTTTCCTGAGTTTGTCCCTTTTGATCATTATCCATGAGCTTGGACACTTTCTGGCTGCCAGGTATTTCAACACGCGGGTGGAAAAATTTTACCTGTTTTTCAACCCATGGTTTACCATTTTCAAAAAGAAAATTGGTGATACAGAATACGGCATGGGCTGGCTTCCACTGGGTGGGTATGTGAAAATATCGGGAATGATAGATGAATCTATGGACAAAGAGCAAATGAATCAGGCTCCCCAACCCTGGGAGTTTCGTTCAAAACCTGCATGGCAAAGATTGATTGTCATGCTGGGAGGGGTAACATTCAATCTTATTTTCGCAGTATTGATATATGTCTTTATGCTCTCCATCATTGGAGAACAATACCTGCCATCCCAAAACCTGAAATACGGCATTCATGCCCAGCCACTGGCGCAGGAAATAGGATTGCAGCATGGAGATGTTATTCTTTCTATAGACAATCGTGAGATAGAGAATTTTCACACCATTACCTCTGCAGTGATATTGGATGAGGCATCAAGCATACAGGTAAAAAGAAACGGCGAGATTGTGAATATGCGCATTCCGGAAGGTTATGGCCGCCGGGTGCTGGATAGCATGAAAGAACGGGAGGTTACGGCCGGCTTTGTTATGGAGCGAATTCCGTTTATCATTTACGGAGTTCAGGAAGGTTCAGCTGCATACCAGGCGGGTGTAAAACCCGGTGACAGCATTGTTTCTCTTAATGGGGAAGAACTACCTTTCTTCCTTGAATATCGCGAAAAACTGATTGCCAACGCAGGCAAAGATGTAAGAGTGGGAGCTGTCAGAGACGGTGAAATGCTCTATTTCGACATGACACTGCCCGAAACCGGCATGATGGGGGTACAACCCAAAGGGGACCTCAGTGCATTTTTTGACCTCAGGAAGAAGGAATATTCTGTGGTTGCAGCAGTTCCTGCCGGAGTGAAACGGGCCTATGCTACTACCATTGATTACTTCAAACAACTTCGTTTTGTTGTAAGGGAAAGAGATCATGAAAGCCTGGGAGGGTTTATTACCATCGGAAGTATCTTTTCGCCCACCTGGGACTGGGTACATTTCTGGACCATTACCGCTTTTCTGTCTATTATTCTTGCCATCATGAACATTCTTCCCATTCCGGCACTGGATGGCGGGCATGTAATGTTTCTGCTTTATGAAATGATAGTGGGGAAAAAACCCTCAGATAAATTTATGGAGTATGCACAAACTGTTGGGATGGTGTTGCTGCTGGGATTGATAATCTTTGCCCAGTACAATGATATCATGCGTTTGTTTAGCAGGTAAAATTATCAATCACCTTTTTAAGAACCTTAATTATAGCCTGCTGGCGTTTTATTAAAACGACGGCAGGCTTTTTCTTTCACTGAGCATAATTGCACCTGGATTGGATTCCTCTTTCAATACCATCTGGTTTTTCTCCTTATTTTATAAAAACTCCACGTGCTTTATTTCTCGTCCCATCTGGCATGTCCCAATAATGTTTTGATGAACACTTCTCAGCACCAGAAAGCAATCCGGCTGCTCTTGAATGGACAGAAACAAAATGAGAGATTCCCCTGAGGTATTATTGATTCGCTCAATGGTTGCCGTAAAGGAATCATTGTCATTGATAAGAATGGTAATCGTGTCACCATGACTTAGGTGAGAGAAACCTTTGTTGCTTCCGAACGAATAGTGGCTCAGGAAAACCATTGCTGTTAAGGCAATTATGACTTTGCCGGCGAATATACAGGGTTTCATCTACGTGTTTTTTTGATTAATGACCAATGCCATAATAGGAGCTTTTAAAACACTACGAACTTAAGCCAATCCTCAAGCATAACCAACAGCCAATTTGCCGGCACCTTCATAGGTTAAAAAACCTGTTTTGCATGCAATTGCCTGATATTTAACAACCAATACGACACAGAGATCAGAAATAATACTGTTAATAAAACAAAAACCGGCAATTCCATAAAAACAGATTTGCCGGTTAGAATGACTGAAGAAAAACTTTTCAGTGCACAAGAAATCTCTTAACGATAACCCCATTGGGTGTATGAACCCTTAGAATATAAAGACCTTGATTCCAGCCCGA
>SLPR01000575.1 GCA_007131895.1 Bacteroidales bacterium
AATTCGATTGTATACCCAGCTGCCCCTTTATTTTGTCTATGCCACTGTCAATTTTTTTTCGCGTTAGGCTGTAATACTGGGTTGTTCTATGCAAATTATTGCGCAACCCGGTTTTCAGATACAACCCAATTTGTTCACTTTTCTTAAGCGCTTTTACACGGGCTATGCGGTAACGAATATCTGCAACCCTGCTGTTGTCTGTTAAATCGGTTAGCCGGGAGGAAAACGTTTTCAGGCTGTCATGGATAGTTTGCTGGAGTTCAAAAATGTAGGTATCAAACAGAGCTTTTAAATTGCCATAATTTTGTTTGGCCCTTTCCATGGCGGCTTTCGAATCAATAAAGCTGTCCTTTAAACCTGCCTCCCCCTGCTCATCAAGCATGGCAATGGCAGAGTCGAGGTTAAAAACCACCATTCGACCCAGGTTTTCTAATTCGGTTTTAATTCTTTCAAGTTGTTCTATGGTTTTTGATTTAGACTGCAAAAGCGTCTTTTTTACCTCTGCCATCATTTCAAACTCAATCAGCTCAAGCGGAATTATCGATTGCATGGAGCTATCGCTGTACTCTTTTGAGGCATCAAATCCATCAATAAGAATCCTTTTACGGGTCATCAACTGTAACTCGCTGTGAAGTGCCTGTTCAATTTCATCTACCACCAGGGGAAACCCCTGCTCAAGCATTAAATCGGAAACTTCAGGGATGAGCTGTCCATTTAAGATTTTAGAGGTGCTGTATTTTAATTGCTGAAGATTTTTACGAAAACTTCCATAATCGGCTTCTTCAATTTCGTTCAGGGTATCAGTAAGCACTACAGGTATTTTCTCTAATGCACTTTCTACAATACCGGCCCTCGATACAAGCCGGGTTTTAAACATCAGGAAGCTTTTCAATGCATTTCCTTTAAGGATATATATTTCCTGGTTAAACTTCCAGTCGTCAACCAGGGCATAAATCGTATTGTAACGCCGGTTTTCTCTGTGTATACACTTTTTCTTCAGCTTTTTGAGCTGAGACTTCCTTCTTCCTTTTCTGTGGGCAAAACGCTTAAATTCAAGTGTGCCTGCAATTTCCATTTGCCCGGCAAAAAGCTGATCCAATATTTCAAAAATCCGGTTCATCTTCTCTTCGCACTTCCCCGCAGCTTTCTCAGCCTGGGCTTTGGTGGCAATAATTGCAGGTCTTATTTCATCCTTCCAGCTTTCCAGTAAAGCTGCCTTATCATAATCTTCAGTAGCATAGGCATTGAACAGGGAAAACAACTGATGATCCCTTTTCCAGATTTCATTGGCCAGCAGAGCCGTTTCTTTCAGATTTTCACTTTTTAATTCGGCAAAACTCCTGACAAACTCATTTTCATAATACCAGCGTGTTAGTTTTTCCACCGGAATTTTCTGTTTCCAAAGGGGGTAATCTCTTTCCGGTTTTTTCCTTAACCTCAAAATATAGTTAACCATTTTTACTGGTGTAACCCACATCCTATACCCCACTCTTTTTAAGAATTTAAAAGCCCTGACCCGCAATGAGTCATTCTCTTGTGAGATAAATCTTTCCTTATTTTGATATTTATACCAGTATTGAGGCTGTGTGCCCAGAAACTCATCCAGATCAGACCTGTAGTTTGGGTAAATTGTATCCCACTCCGACATTTGTTTTTGATTGATCCAACTATTGAGTTGAACAAGGATGCTTTTTCTGAAAAGGATATGTTCGTGCAAGCCCCTTATTATATCTTGCTTCTCAGCAGACTTGCTGATTTTCAGGAAAAACTTATCCGCCTCTGCAAGGTATTGTTCGGTGTATTGGCTGAGTCTGTAATAAGACTCTGCTGAGAGAGGTGAAAAGTGTTTATTTAACAGGTTATTAAGCCGATTCTGATGCTCTTTCACTACTTTTTCGGTCAACATGTACTCCCCCTTTTAATGTATGTGAATTGAGTTGGTTATCATTTTTTAAAAATAAGACAATTTTTTGATTAAAAAATCCGGGCTAAGGGTTTAAATGAGTAAAATTGCAAATTATTTGCTGATTTAACCATATGTTTATATTTTAGAATCATTTTCAATAAAACAGATCAACTGTATATTACTGCATAACAGTCACATAAAAAACTTTATCCATAAATCACTTTTAACGCTAAACAAGCAATCATTAATTTTACCAGAAACCATGATGTTTAAAAAATCAACCATTTGGATCCTACCTGCATTTTTACTTTTAGCATGTGGACAACCCGGCAAGGAAGATACTCAAGCTCCCATAGCCCCCCAACACGAAAAACAACTCATCATGCACGGTGATACGCGCATTGATTTTTACTATTGGATGAATGACCCGGAAAATCCAGAAGTAATTGCCTACCTGGAAGCTGAAAACAGTCACTTAAAGCAAAACTTAAGCCATACGGAAACCCACCGGGAAGAATTATTCAATGAAATGCTCGGCAGATTGAAACAGGATGAAAGCAGTGCTCCTTATTTCTTTAATGGCTATTATTACTATACAAGATATGAGGAAGGCGGAGAGTACCCCATTTACTGCCGGCGAAAAAGCAGCATGAATGCAAAAGAAGAAATATTGCTCAATGTGCCGGAGATGGCTGAAGGCTATCGTTATTTCAGGGTTGGCAGCTTCAGCATCAGCCCCGATAATACAATGATTGCTTATACCGTAGACACCTTAGGCAGACGTCAGAATACAATTTATTACAAAGACCTGGCAACACAAAAAGTCACCCCTACTGCCGTTGAACTTGCTGCAGGTGATGTGGAATGGGCCGCAGATAACAAAACGATCTTCTTCACTACTATCGATCCGGTTACACTCAGATATGTAAGGGTATTCAGGTATAATATTCAGCAAAAAAGACCCATTGAGGTTTATTATGAGGAAGACGATACCTATTATTACATGGGTGTTTCTAAAACTACTGATGGAAAGTATCTTACCATCAATGCTTCAACAACATTAAGCTCCGAAACACTATTACTTGAAGCAGATAATCCTTCAGGCAATTTCAGGGTTTTTCAGCCCAGGCGGCGAGATTTAATTTACTCGGTTGAGCACCTGAACGGCAAATTCTACATCCGGACCAATTATCAGGCTCAAAACTTTCGCCTGATGGAAACAATGGCATCGCGCACAAATATCAATAACTGGAAAGAGGTTATCCCCCATCGCAATGATGTTTTGCTGGAAAACTTTTCAGTATTCAACGATTTTATAGTTTTGCAGGAGCGCAGCAATGCACTCAGGCAAATGCGGATAATCAATACCCGGGATAATACCGAACATTATCTTGAATTTGAAGAAGAGGCTTACACAGCAGCCATCAACATCAACCGGGAAACAGACACTGATAGCTTCAGGTACAGTTATACCTCGCTTACTACGCCAGCTACCATCATTGATTACAACATGAATACAAGGGAGCAAAACACCATATGGCAGCAAACGGTATTGGGAGATTTTGATGCCAATGCATATGAAACCAGAAGACTTTTTGCCACTGCCCGCGATGGCGCCCGGGTTCCCGTTACTTTGGTATATAAAAAAGGGGTGAAACAAGATGGCCAAAACCCATTGCTCCAATATGCTTATGGCTCATATGGTAGTAGTGCAGACCCCAGATTCAATTCAAACCTTATCAGCCTGCTCGACAGAGGATTTGTGTATGCCATGGCGCACATAAGGGGTGGTCAGGAAATGGGAAGAACCTGGTATGAAGATGGAAAACTTCTTCAAAAAATCAATACATTCAACGATTTTATTGATGTTTCGGAGTTTTTGATCCGGGAAAAATACACCTCACCCGATATGCTGTTTGCACAAGGTGGAAGCGCGGGAGGGTTGCTCATGGGTGCCATTGTCAATATGCGTCCTGATCTTTACAAAGGCATTATTGCCGGTGTTCCGTTTGTGGATGTGGTTACCACCATGCTGGATGAAACCATTCCCCTTACCACTTCAGAGTATGATGAATGGGGAAACCCCAACGATTCCCTCTACTATCATTACATGTTGTCATATTCACCCTACGACCAGGTACAAAAACAACCCTATCCCAACATGCTGATTACATCCGGACTCTATGATTCACAGGTGCAATACTGGGAACCTACCAAGTGGACTGCAAAGCTTCGAACCCACAATACAGGCGATAGCCGGATCTATCTGTATACCAATATGGAGGCCGGACACAGCGGTGCATCAGGAAGATTTCAACGCCTCAAGGAAACGGCATTGCAATATGCATTTATGCTTGATTTGATCAAATAATCTATTCATTAATAAAACCTGTAATAATGATTTTTAAAAAGTTTTTTGTTTTTCTGTTCCCTGCATTCTTACTTATAAATGCAGCCACTGCCGGTGACCAACAACTTGAACAACAAGCCCGGGAAATACACCAGCGGATATTCACCCTTGACAGTCATACAGATACTCCTTTGATGCTGGGTCGAAGAGGTGTTGACCTGGGAAAAAGAAACAACCCCCACAAGGGTGGCGGGAAACTGGATTTCCCCAGAATGGAAGAAGGGGGTTTGGATGCAGCTTTTTTCGCTGTATTTCTCGGACAGGGGGAAAGTTCTCCTGAAGCCTGGGAAATTGCAAGAGAGCGTGCTGTTACTATTTTCGGGACTATTCATGAAAGTATTGAACAGAACTACCATCTGGCGGGTCTTGCTCTTACTCCCGAAGACGGATACAATCTCCGCGATGAAGGTAAACGGGCTGTTTATATCGGACTGGAAAACGCCTACCCTATTGGCGAAGACCTGTCTCTTGTGGAGAAGTTTTATGATCTGGGAGCCAGGTATATTACACTTTCGCATACCCGAAACAATCATTTCAGTGACAGCTCCAACGACCCTGAAGGAGCAGTTCACGGTGGTCTTTCGGATATTGGGTACCAACTCATTGAAGAAATGAACAGACTGGGGATGATGGTTGATGTAAGCCACATCTCCGACCAGGCATTTTACGATGTTTTAAGTGTTACAAAAGCCCCCGTAATTGCCTCTCACTCTAATGCGCGTGCAATACATGATGATCCAAGGAATCTTGATGATGATATGCTTATTGCACTGGCAGAAAACGGCGGTGTGGTTCAGCTTTGCTTTCTTTATGTAAAGCAAATGCCTGCTAACCCTCCAAGAGATTCGGCACGTGCCGGATTGCGCAGAAAATACAATGATTTTCAGAACCTCTCGGATGAAGAGATGGAAATGGCCCGCACCGAATGGTATGCCATAGACCAGAATTTCCCCTCTGAGTTGCCCACTGTAGCTGATATCATTGACCACCTGGATCATATTGTTAACCTCATTGGAATTGACTACGTAGGTATTGGGAGTGATTTTGATGGTGGAGGACAACTGGAAGACTGCTATGACGTAAGTGAAATGCATAACCTGACTGTCGAAATGCTCAGAAGGGGCTATTCGGAAGAAGATATTGAAAAGGTATGGTCTGGAAATTTCATGAGAGTTTTCAGGGAGAATATAGCCATTAGGAATTTTTAAGAAAATGTTTATATTTGCAATCAACCGTTTTTTTTAATAATCACTAAACCCA
>SLPR01000287.1 GCA_007131895.1 Bacteroidales bacterium
AAAAGGGATTTTTTTTTCCGGGTTTTCACAGTAAGCGCTGATTGGGGTTAATCCTTGTTACTCATTCTGAAAAGGATTTCCTTTTCTTCGCTCGATAGGCTCTGGTATCCGTGCTTAGATATTTTATCGAGGATATGATCCATCCTTTTTTGGTTTTCCACCCTGTGCCGGTTGTATTCTTCATCGCTAACAGGTTTTTTACTCCGGTACTCCACACGCATTTTAGGCTTTGGGTTAAAAATACTTCCTAAAGCTCCAACCCACATGCTTACAAACTTTCCCGGGTCTTTGCCGCTTTTTAAAAGCATTACGTATACAAATCCCCATAAAGCCCCTCCCAGGTGAGCCAGATGTCCTCCTGAATTGCCCTTGTCTATACTCAGCAAATCTATCACCACAAAGAAAATCGCAATATATTTAAGTTTTATCCGCCCCAGAATAATTAAGGGAAGTTCATAATTCGGCATGTAAGTAGCTGCGGCAATAAAAATGGCCAATACAGATGCTGAAGCACCAATGGCAACAGCCAGGTGTTTGTCCAGGCTGAATACCGGGAAGAAATTATAGGCAAGAATAAAAAACAAGGCTCCCACAAGACCGCCAATGAGGTAAGTTCCTGTCATCCGGTTTTCTCCCAGAAACTCCCTGAATAAACGTCCTCCAATATACAGCATAAACATATTGAAGAAAATATGGAAAAGGTCAAAATGCAGAAACATATAGGTGAACAGCGTCCAGGGACGTGTGAGGAGCGTATCTGTATTGGAAGGCACTCCAAACCAGTTGATGATGCCATTATAGGCTGATGGCGCATCAAACAGGAAAAACAGTACACGGATAATCCCAACCAGCACAAAAATGGCTAAATTGATACCAATAAGGCGGGAAAGCACTGAACCTCGTGCAAAAAAATCGCGTATTTCACTAAATATAGATGATTGCATAATTTTTCTTTTTTACTCTCTTTTAGACATTTACCAACGCTTGAAATAACGCAAAAAATTACTACATAATTTCAGCGCTACGCGCCTTTTTTTAACAGCTGCCTTATCTTTCGTTCTCATATAATCATCCTTCCCGAAAAACCGGGACAGGATTTGTGTGTTTAAAACTTAAACATGCAAGTTTCATCCACCTGCATCCTTAGTACAATTTTCCTTTGCTTTTCCAGTATCTTATCAGCAGATAACCGAACAACATCCCTCCAAGGTGTGCAAAGTGTGCTACATTGCTTCCCGGGCGAGATATGCCAAAATACAACTCCATAACTCCATAGGCAATCACAAAATATTTTGCCTTGATGGGTATAGCAAAGAAAAGATAAATCATTGAGTTGGGAAAAAGCATACCAAAGGCAAGTAAAATACCAAAAACTGCTCCTGATGCACCTACAACCACTGGCAGGTTCAGAAAGTCAATCTTGTATTGATTAAGGAAGTTTACTGCCCTTACCATGGCCTGGTTGGGGGCCTCGTTGATCAGGCTGTTGTAATCTCTTAAAAACAACCGGAAATTGTTGTTGATTTCCTGTGACCCTATTTTAAAATATTCTGATTCCAGAAACAGTTTCAGGCTTTCATGGTCGGGGTTGTTGAGCACTTCGTTTACGGCCCGCAATGTGGGAAGCATCTGCCAGTAAAGGATGGCATAATGCAGCAGGGCTGCTCCCAGTCCTGTTATGATATAGTAGAGCACAAACCTTTTGGGTCCCCATACATTTTCAAGCACATTGCCGAACATCCAAAGGGCAAACATATTGAAAAACAGGTGTGTAGGGCTTCCGTGCATGAACATGTAGGTGATAAACTGATAGGGTGCAAAATTCTGGGCTCCAGGAAAGTGTAATCCCAGCACCCTGTAAAGGTCGATTCCGAAAGAATTACCTACAGCAATGGTTGCCAGGTAAAACAAACCATTGATTATCAAAAGATTTTTTACTATTGGGGGTAACAAAGTGAAACCTCCGGGCCTGAATTGTTGCATAGAAAGAAATGTTTATGATCGAAAAACTAACAAGCATGCAGTGGGTATGTTTATACCGGCACAAAAATATGTGATATTGATGCAGATAACTGCAGGGCTTATAAAAGCCTCGCATTGTCACTAAAACGGTAAAAATACGATTTTTGTAAGATAATTTTTATCAAAGTAAATGCAATTACTTGAATTTGTCTCCTATTTCATCCATCCCCAGCATATTGAGTGTAGGTTTTCCGGAGGGTGTCTGGTAGGGCATTTCGCAGGAAAACAATTCATCTGTAAGGGCATTCATCTCTTCTGTGGTGAGGGGTTTACCAGTTTTCACAGAAAGACTTTTGGCCAGCGACCGGGCCAGATTTACCCTGGTATCCAGTTTTATGCTGGCATTGTTTTTTTTAAAATTTTCCAGTATAGATTCCATAATCCACTGCAGATTTTCATTGTCTGCCAGGTCGGCAGGTACTGCATTGATCATGTAAGAGTTATGACTGTAATCGCTGATATCGAATCCCAGTGATGCTATTTCGGTTCGGATTTCCCTGAGCAGATCAGCATCGGGCTCAGTAAGTTTGATTTGTTCGGGAAAAAGCAGCGTCTGGGATGCAACTTTACGGTTTTCAAGCATTTTCAGGTGTTTCTCGAAAAGAATTCTTTCGTGTGCCCGCTGCTGGTCGATTATCATCAGTCCGGATTTTATGGAGGTAAGGATATATCGTCCCTGCAGGTGCATGAACTTTTTGCCCTGGGGTTTGTCCTGACCTTCCTGCCAGTCAGGGCTTATGATGGTTTGTTGCGATGCGTGCTGACCAGGCTCAATTCTTTGTTGCTGGCTGTCCTGGCTCGCAGCCCTGCCGGGCTGAGGGAAAAGTTTTTCCCACTGCCTGGGATTGGCCCTGGAAGTGAGATTTTTTCCTGAACTTCCTGTACTTTTTTCCTGTTCAAAGGGATTGAAATTCGGGTTCACGTCTATAGTGGGGGCAACTACAGGCTTGGTTTTATCAAATCTCACATCGTCAAAGGCTGTTTCCCGCTCAAAATCAAGGCTGGGAACAATGTTGAATTTTCCCAGGCTGCGCTTAACAGCCGCTTTTATGATCTGGTAAATCAGCTTTTCATCCTGAAACTTGATTTCAGTTTTGGTGGGATGGACATTCACGTCAATTTGAGCCGGGTCTATTTGCAGAAAAAGAAAAAAAGCAGGGTAAGAATCGTCTGGTATGAGTTCCTCAAAACCGTTTTCTACAGCATGGTTGAGATAAGGGGACTTGATGTATCTGTTATTGACAAAGAAGTATTGGTCCGACTTTCGTTTTTTGGCATATTCGGGTTTGAGAATATATCCCTGAATGCTGACAATCTGGGTGTCTTCTTCGATGGGGATAAGTCTTGGTTTGTAATGGCTGCCAAAGAGGTTGATAATTCTGCTGCCCAGGTTGCCTGTGCCTGCCTGTGTGACAAGCTGGTTGTTGTGATAATAGCTGAATGCCACCTGGGGGTGAGCCAGTGCTATCCTGATGAATTCGTTGAAGACATGAGCTTTTTCTACATTGTCTGATTTGAGAAAATTTCGCCGGGCAGGGGTGTTAAAAAACAAGTTCTTAACGATAATGGTTGTACCTATGGGTGCCTGACATTGTTGCTGCGTTTCGAGCTTTGAACCTTCCATGAAAATTTCGGTAGCCAGCGGAGTATCAGCGGAGCGTGTTTTTAGCTCAACCCTTGCCACAGAAGCAATAGAAGCCAGGGCTTCACCCCTGAAACCCATAGTAGTGAGAGCCCATAAGTCACTGGCATTTTTGATTTTGCTGGTGGCATGACGTTCAAAACTCATTCGGGCGTCATTTTCCGACATTCCTTTGCCGTTGTCTGTTACCTGAATCAGGGTACGTCCTGCATCTTTAACAATGAGCTTGATATCGGTTGCCCCGGCATCGATGGAGTTTTCAAGAAGTTCTTTTACTACCGATGCAGGTCTTTGCACAACTTCACCTGCAGCAATCTGGTTGGCAACTGAATCGGGAAGAAGTTTGATGATGTCTGACATGTATGAAGAAGAAAATTCAGGTTTAGGCTAGAAAGATGTAGTAAAAAAATATTCCTATAACGAGCAGAATTGCCAATACCCTGAGGTTGGCATTTTTCTGCGCCGCTTGTGGGCTGTTGCGTTTCCAGCGCAAATCCATGCGCTCACGCAAGGCTTCTGAGTATTCTTTATCTGTTTCTTCAAATGCGGTCTTCAAACGCTTGTTGCGCTCTTCTTTAGCCTTGTCCCAGTATACGGGTTTGTAATTGAACTGCTTGTTTTTATTCGTTTTGAAAAATGTAAGTGCCATAATATCCTCCGATCATTGGTTTGTTCGTAAGCCCCGGTTTTAGTTTCGTTTTCCTTTGTGCAAAGTTACAAAATAATGGGCTTTGAAGAAACGGTATCCTGTCCCATATATCCTTAAAACCTATAAGGGTTGCTGTTTGTGGCCGACAATAATTTTCTCCCTGTCATCTACCAGGATTTTGTTGTTTCTCAAATGGTTTTTCAGTTCACTGGCATCCACCAGTTTCAGATGGAACCCGGCCTGTTTTATCCTTTCAGTATAGTCAGCACCATAAATCCGCACATGGTCTTTCTGCCCGAAAATCTTCTCTCTTTCTGCTTCGGAGGTGATGGTAAAATTCTCAAAGGTTTTCTCCGTCTTCCAGGAAATAGGAACCTGCAAAATGGCATCTCCTCCCGGTTTCAGCACACGGTATATCTCTCTGAGTGCTTTAGCATCATCGGGGATATGTTCCAGTACATGGCTGACAATTATCAGGTCAAAGCGTTCATCAGCAAAGGGCATTTCTGTCAGATTTACATATGCTATATTTCTGCAAAAGGGGTATCTCTCCGTGTCAATATCCCCGCAGGTATAGTCGATGTCAGCACACGATTGAAACACATGGGTAAAGGCCTCTTCAGGGGCAATATGCAATACATGATAGTTTTTTTTGGTGAAAACACCCGTTTTTTCCAGGTACATAAATAACAGTCGTTGCCGTTTTCCGCTCAGACATACCGGGCAATTGTCGTGTTGTGAATAGCCACCTCCTATGATTTCCAGTTCGGCAAACAAATTTGATTTCACACCGGATGGATGTAACAACCGCAAATGACTTCTGCATACATTGCAGTAGTAACTGTTGCCAAACCAGAAAATTTTCTTCAGGATGACTTTCAGCTTCCGGGGTAGTAATTGTTTAAGGAACTTCATGAACAAGAGTATTTTCTTTAAGTGGTGAAAGGGGGTAGGTTACAACAAAATATAAAAGGGCAAATAGTAAAAACTCTGCGCCGGCCAGTATTAACGGATGAAAATCCGGCAAATGGGGTTTTAGAATGATGTGCATGGCCACCTGCACGGACATTACGGCAATAATAAGCAAGACAAATTTTCGGTTGGCTTTGGAGTGCAGGTAATTGGAGGATGCAGAAAAATAATAAAAGAGGAACATAACCAGGTAGCTCAACAAAGTGGTATAGGCTGCAATAGTGTAGTTAAACCTAGGTATAAGGTAAAGATTAAACAATACATTGATAATAGTAGCAATAACCACAC
>SLPR01000167.1 GCA_007131895.1 Bacteroidales bacterium
CACGAAGCCCTGCAGCAGGGAGAAACCACCCTGACCGTGCCATCGCTGCACAATCCGCCCGGCACCATCCACTTCCTGGATATCTTCCCTGATGGCGAGCATTGGATCAACAGGTTGGTGGGGGAGTATTATGGGGTGGAGAGACTAGAGACGAGAGAGTAGAGCGGTTTAATTGTTAATGAGGAGAATGCGCAGGTTAGTCAACGCACCCGTCCGGCCCGGACTACAGCTCCGGTCCGGACTAAAAGCTGTCAGGGGATTGTTTTTTTGCGTTAAGCCTGACCCACCCTGTCCTTCGGACATCCCGCATGCGCGGGAAACGCACAGCCCAAAAATTGTAAGGATAACAATAGCCGTCAGCAACTTTTTCCAAACATTTCTGATAAAATGCTCTGCCATTTAAACCGGCACTGCCCGGACTCTCCTCCTCAGGCAAAATAATAATCCTTCAGCCAGTGTTCAAACACCGGATCCAGCAGCTCTACCCCGGCGGGTGTTACATCAATAATCTCTTTGAGGAGCAGTGCCTGCTTGATGCGCTGTATATTGGCAGAAGTGCCCAGCCGGTATTTATTGATGGTTTCCTTTGCACTCAGGTGTTCTGCTTTGTCAGTAACAGCGTTCAGGAAGTTGATCTGGGTGTTGCTCAGATTGTCCATCTGGGCGTGAAACAGCATGCTGAGCTGTTGGGTAAGGCCGGCAAAAGCTTCCTGTACTATGGTGGTGTCGCATTTTTCGGTGGTGCGCAGCCATGACAATTGCGCCAGTTGTTGCACATAATAGGGGTGGTTGGCGGCAAGTCCGATGATAAGCTTTATGGCCCCAATGGTTATTTTCTTTTTTGTTTTCCTGAATTGTCCCCGGATATAAGCATGCCAGTCTTCGGCATTTATCTTTTCCAGGAAAAGGATGTCTCCAAACTTGTAAAAAGGCATGGAGGCACTGTTGAAAACATGAATCATCATGTTTTTCTTGCTTCCATACAGACAATAAGAGGTGTTTTTGTGCAATTGCCACGAAGCCCTCAGTTTTTTCTGAAACGCCAAAGGCTCCTCAAAGTTTGCGATGTTTTGAAATTCATCAATACAAACGATAACCTTGCACTTTTTTTGTGCTGCCAGTTTCTCCGGCAGTTGCAATATTTCATCGGGTGCTCTTTTGATTTCTTCCCAATCCATGCTCAATTCAAACTCCGTGTCTGGTGAGGGGCTGAAAGTAACTTTGGGAAGGAAGCGTCCCAGTAAAGTTCTGCTTGCCTTGACGATATCGTCTATGCGCGAGGAGAAGGCTATGAGTGTTTCCCGGGCAAGCATTTCATAGAATTGCTCCTCTGTGCGGGCTTTGAAAAGATCCAGCATGATAAACCGGATTTTCCCGTGGGTCGCATTGCACTCACTCACCGAATGATGCACCAGGGATGATTTGCCCCATCGACGGGGTGAGATAAGAATGGTATTGGTTCCTGATTCAAAATTGTTGATCAGCCGCCTGGAATCTTCCCTGCGGTTGGTAAACGATTTGCCCGAAGCAATTTTTCCAAAAACAAACGGTGTTTCCATACTTTTTTCGGATTGCATTACAAAAATAATAAACATTTTTGTAACTAACCAACAATTAACTTACTGTTTTATAACCAATCAAACAGTTACTTACTTAATGATAACTAACAAAAAAGTAAGTTACAAAATAGTGACAGATTGTATAGTGAGAAGTCAACCTTTTACTCAGGGCATGAACTGTAGTCATACCCTGACTTGTTCTGTACTTTAGGATGTTGCTATACTGCCCAATCTGCGAAATCCACCCCCAAAAATCACTCCGTGATTTTTCAAAACTGCGTCTCTGCACCTTTGCGAGAGAAAACCAGTCAGTTATGAGTTATGAATTATGAATGAAAGGAGACGGGAGACGGAAGACGGAAGACGGGAGAAGGGTGCCGTGCAATCTTCCGGTTTCCGGAGGAACTGGAAGCATCCGGGTTATTAACGGAGTTGACCCACCCTGTCCTTCGGACATCCCGCATGCGCGGGAAACGCACAGCCCAAAAATTGTAAGGATAACAATAGCCGTCAGCAACTTTTTCCAAACATTTTTGATAAAATGCTCTGCCATTCAGACCGGCACTGCCCGGACTCCCCTCCATGCCGGGAGGGAGGGGCCGGGGGTGGGTCAGAAAATCCCGTAGGATCTTCTTAGCTTCCGAAGGAGTTGAAAGCATCCGGATTTTGCCCTCCAACCCTAATCCCCAAAAACCCGGGTGAGCATCTCCAGAAATGCCTCTTTGCGCAAGGGTTTGGTGAGGTAGTCATCCATGCCCAGGGCCATGTATTTTTCCCTGTCGCCTTCAAAGGCATTGGCACTCAGTCCCACTACCGGTGGCAAATCATCATACCTGCTTCTCAGGGCATGGGTGGCAGCAACACCATCCATCACAGGCATCTGGATGTCCATGAGGATGAGGTCAAAATCTCCCGATTTGTAGGTTTGAACGACCTGTTGTCCGTCGCATGCTATGGTTACCTGGTGGCCCATATGTTTGAGCAAAATGGTGATTACCTTTTGGTTGATGGTTTTGTCTTCAGCCAGTAAAATTCTTAGGGATTTCGGAGGGGAAGAGCTTTCTGGTGTTGGGTTAACTATCGATGCAGGTTGTTGGGTTGCTTTCCCGGCCCGGAAAGTAAACCAGAAAGTGCTCCCTTCGTCGGGAGTGCTGACCGCCCCTGTATCTCCGCCGTGCAAGGCTGCCAGCTGCTTGCTGATGGAAAGACCCAATCCGGTTCCTTCATACCTGCGGATGTCCCTTTCATCCACCTGAACGAAGGGTTTGAAAAGTCCTGCGAGTTTTTCAGGCAAAATACCGATGCCGGTGTCTTTAACAGCTACTTTGATGCAGTGCTCTTGCGGGCTGGCTTCCTGCTGTACCTTCGATACTTCCAGATGGATGGTTCCCTCGTCGGTGAATTTGATGGCATTGCTCAGCAAATTGTTGAGAATCTGGCTCAACCGGCTCTTGTCGGCGTTTAACCATTCAGGAACCTCAGGGTGAATGGTAAGCGACATGCACACATCTCCGTTGCATAGCTTCTGGTAGAATCGTACCGACTGTTGCAGGAATTCATGGAAATTAAAATCAATGCGCTTGAGGCGAACTTTTCCATCTTCAATTTTGGAAAAATCAAGCACCTGGTTTACGATTTCCATCAGGTTTTCGCTGGTATTTTTCAGTATTTCCATGTGTTCCTTTCTCTCCGTGCTGAGTTCAGATTCTGAGAGAATGTCAATCACCCCCATAATGCCGGTCAGGGGCGTGCGGATTTCATGGCTCATGTTGGCCAGGAAATTTTGCTTGAACCTGACGGATTCCCTGGCAATGGCGATTTGTTGTTCATACTTTTCCTTCTCCAGGTGGTCTGACCGATCTTCCACCATGCAGATACCTCCTTCCACAATGTTGCCATCACTCAATACCGGAGAGGCCAGCAATCGTACGGGAGTAGATATTTTGGTGACAATTGTCTGAAATACTCCTGTATAGGTGGCAGGTCTGCCGGCTAACACTTCCTCTAAAACCTGATGGAGGGCGATGTTGGAGATTTTTCTCAAATCAACACCGATGATTTTCTCCCTGGGGGTTTTGATAATGGTGCAAAGGTAGTCGTTGCATTCGGTTACCATTCCCTGTTGGTTGAACTGCAATATTCCCATGGGAGATTTTTCAAAAATCAGGCGGAATTTGTTTTCGCTTTTGCGCAGGGCCTCTTCAGTCAGTTTCTGTTCGGTGATTTCCAGGAATGCCGCCACGAAATGGTCGGGTTTGTATTGATACGCAACGCAATCATACCAGCGGTTATTGGGTTGCAGGTATTGCTGAAACCGGATCTCTTTCCCGTCACGCGCTACTTTGCCAAAGGTCTCAATCCAGTTGAAGGGGTCTTTTTTTATTCCGGGGAAAGCTTCGGTAACGAGCATTCCTTTGGGGTTAACTCCTGTAAGTTTCTTATAGCTTTCATTGGCATCCAGAAACAGGTAATCCACAGGTTTTCCCTTATCATCATAAATCATTTTGTGGTAGGCCACCCCGATGGGCCCCTTTTCGAACAAAGCCTTGAAGGTGATTTCGCTCTCGCGCAATTTCTCCTCGGCTTCCTTTTGCATGGAAATGTCCCTGCTTATGGTGGATATGTTGGTTACTTTGCCCGTGTTGAGGTCGCGGGTGAGAAACAAGTCGCACAGGATGGGGATGGGTTGGTTGGTCTTTCGGTTTCTGGCTCTTAATTCGCCTGACCAGCGCCCTTCTTTTTGCAGGGCGGGGAGTATGGTGTTTTGCAAAACAGGAAGGTCTTCCGGCATAAAATACTCTTCAATTTTTGTTTGTCGGGCTTCTTCATCATTTTCGATACCCACCATTTTTTGTCCTGCCGGATTTACAAACATAACGTTTTGGTCGCCATCGGCTACGCCGATAAAATCAGCACTCTTTTCCAGGATAGAAAGGAGCAGGTGGTTTTGTTGTTCTGCTTTTTTCTGTTCGGTAACATTGCGGACGATAGACAGGGCTTTGTCTGTGCCCATCTTTACCATTCGGGCATCGTAATGCTCTGTTTTTTCTTTGTTTTTCAGAGAGTAGGAGTAGGTTTGAGGCAGACCTGTGTCAAACAAGTCTTTGAGGGCTTTCTGGTTCAACTGGTATAAGAACGGGGGAAGTACTTCTTTGTCTTTTTTATGGAGGAATTCTTCAGGAGCCAGGATAAGATCTTTCTCGTTTGCTGTACGGCAATCCAGAAATACTCCCTCCCGGTCAAAAACGAAAATCATATCAGGGATGGAGTTGATAAGGGCATTGAAATGATCGTTGGTTTTGGCCAGGCTTTGGGTCATGGCTTGAAGCTCATGGTTGATGTTGATAAGCTCCTCATTGGCCACAGTGAGCTCTTCGTTCATGACTTTGTCCTCTTCCAGCTGGTCCCGGAGTTGTTGCTCGGTCTTTATAAGATTTTCGTTTGCAATGACTTCAGAAGTAACGTCGTAGAAAATAGTGGAGAAATAGTGTTTTTCAAATGAGCAAACATGAACTTTGTACCAGCGATCAAAAGTTCCCAGGTATTTTATGATATTTTCTTCTCCACCTTCCAGGGCAATTTTTCCATATAGTGCAAACCAGTCAAAGGATTCATGCTTCAGGCCTGGTATAATATCTCCGGCCTTCTTTCCAGTAATATCTTTTGCCTTCAGGCCCGTCATCTTTTCAAAGGACAGGTTGACTTCAATATACTGGAAGTCAACCGGGTGGCCTTTATGATCCAGTATAATACGGTGATAAGCGTACCCGAAAGGTGCGTTGTGTAAAATATTTTCTCTGTAATTCCCCTTTTTCATAACCCTGTATTTTTGTTGATCGGTAAAAGGTTCTTTCCCTGATGACCTCATTTCCGACCCTGTCCCTGCAAGCTATCAGCCTTTAGTGCAGAATAGCCTGTTAAGCTCCCTCTATTGTTTTAACAAAAATTATCCTTCGTTGTAAAATTATAATAAAAATTTGATTTGAGGTTGTGGGAAG
>SLPR01000055.1 GCA_007131895.1 Bacteroidales bacterium
AGGCTAAAAAACTTGTTGTCTGGATCGAGCCCGACAGCTTTCAGAGCATACTTTTCAGCATCTTCCATAAAACCTTGCTGGGCATGTAGCTTGGCAAGTTCGTAATGCGCAGCAGAGTTGCGCGGATCAACCTTAACAGCCTCGGCATATAACAAGATTGCATTAGAGTAATTTCCCAGCATTTTTTTTTTTTTTTTTTCTATAAGCTGGGCCGTACTTTCTAGTTGTTTTATCTGGCTAACCTCTTCCACCGCTGCAGGATCAAAGGTTTCGCGCACCACTTCTTTCTTACTGCTACAGGCCGCCAAAACCATAAACATAATTAGTCCTGGCAAGTAAAATTTATTCTTCATTAATTCGGTTTTATGTATTATATATGAATCCGGTCAAATCATGTTGTGATACAACCGGAGTGCCATATCCTTGTTCTACCCTTTTTTACAGGGTTAAAGGTACTAAATCTTCAGCTTATGATCTGGGAATAATCTCCAAGGCTCAGCTCTGAAGGTTTCTCTTCCCAGACGGCATGATTGCCAACCATTGTATTGGTCAACACAGCTGACCTGATTGTGACATTACTGCCAATAATGCTGTTATCTACCACCGAGTTTTCAATCCGGCTGTTTTCTCCCAGAGAAACATAAGGCCCAACTACAGTGTTTTTCAGGACAACATTCTGGCCAATAAAACACGGTTGAATAATAACTGCATTTTCCTGCAGGATAGTATCTGGAAGAGAAAGGTTTTGTTCGTCAATCAGAACGCGCTGGTTGGTGTGTACCGTTGCATTTTTATTGCCGCAATCCATCCACTCCAGCACATCTCCTGTAACGAAACGGGTGCCTTTTTTGCGCATATTCTCCAGGGCATCGGTAAGCTGGTATTCCCCTTTTTTAGAAACATTGTGATCCACAAGGTATTGCAATTCACTTTTCAGTGCATCTCCATCCCGGAAATAATAAATTCCAATGATGGCCTGGTCGGAAATAAAGGTCTGCGGCTTTTCAACAAAATCGGAAATAATCCCTGAGGCATCTGTCTGAACCACCCCAAAAGCACTTGGATCGTCTACCCTGTGGGTCCAGATGATACCGTCACGACTTTCATCCAGTTCAAAGTCTGCCTTAAACAATGTGTCAGCAAAGGCCACGATGGTTTTACCATCCAGTGAGTCCGCAGCGCATAATACGGCATGCCCTGTTCCCAAAGCCTCTTTCTGGTAATAAATTTTTCCCTTTGCCCCTGCCTTTTGGGCAATGGCAAGAAGCTGGTCCTCTACCGCTTTCCCAAAATCTCCAATGATAAAAGCAATCTCTTCGGGTTTTTCATGACATACGTCCATGATATCTTCACAGAGGCGTTGCACTATTGGCTTTCCGGCAACAGAAAGAAGAGGTTTAGGCACCGTTAGTGTATGCGGCCTCATGCGGGTGCCCATTCCGGCCATTGGGATAATCAGCTTCATGTTTTTATATTTTCACGTTGTAAATAATCACTTGTTGAGGTTGAGGTTGAGGCTGAGGTTTATTTCACGCCTGTATGGCCAAACCCTCCTGCTCCTCGCTGTGTTTCTCCCAGCATATCTGCCGCCACAGGAGTAATCCTTTCGTGACGTGCAATCACCATCTGTGCAATGCGATCTCCGGATTGGATTTGAAAAGTTTCGTTGGAAAGGTTCACCAGGATTACTTTTATCTCACCCCGATAATCGGCATCAATGGTACCGGGCGAATTGAGTACCGTAACTCCTTTTTTTGCTGCCAGCCCGCTGCGTGGCCTTACCTGGGCCTCAAAACCTGCAGGCAGCTCAATAAATAATCCCGTGGGAACCATTGCCCGCTCCAAAGGTTTTAACTCCATTGGTTCAGGACAAAAAGCCCGCAAATCCATTCCTGCAGAAAGCTCGGTTTCATAGTTTGGTAGTGGATTGGTTGATTTGTTCACAATCTTTACTTCCATGTTCAGAGTTTAATTTAAGATAAAGGCTTGAAAAAGCAGCAAATTTAAGGAAAATAATTGATGTTAAGTTTTGGAGAAACTTCTGAACAAAGGAAAAGCAGACAACAGGGCCTGCTGAAAAAGTTTTTAGCGCATCAGATGCAAGGCGACAAGGCGAAGCTTTATAGGCATACTGCGAGCTTAAGGCAATGAAGCAGATGATGTAATAAAAACTAACGATTTGAGAATGCAAAGTTTTTACGAAGAATGAGTTTAAGCCGTTGCATTAAATGTTTGAAATTGCAAATTAAATAATTGGTTGACATTAAGTTGAGTGTTTTTCAGCAGGCCCTGAATAAAATTTCTTTCAGGGCCCGGCATCGGGCTGAGGTTCTTCCTCGGTTTCCGGCAGGATAACTTCTCCCGAATGAATGGCCTGCCATATTTCTTTCTCATCATAGTACAGGATATCCTGAATGCCTTCAATAACAGGCAAAATCCCCTGATTGTTGTTGGTGAGCACAATTATTACCGAATGGTCATCAATAAACCGCTTAAAGCTGGTACGAAAGCCATGCCAACGGCCCGGATGATGCACAATAAGCTTATCAAGATAATTTTGCAGCCTCCATCCGAGTCCATAATTTATCAGTGAGTCGTTGTTGAGCCTTCCATGACTGAAAGCCTCCTGCCAAATTTGCGGAGGCAACAATTCACTTCGATGCAATGCCTGATCCCATTTGAACAAATCATAGACCGTGGAAAAAACACCCTTGTCACCCAGAGGCCCATCAAGGTTATCATCAGGAATCCGGATATGCCTGCCACGGGCTTGCCTGTAGCCAAAGGCACGGTTTTCAATCTCAAGCGGATGGTGCAAATCATAGACAAAAGTACGGTTCATCTCCAGGGGAGAGAAAATCTGCTCCTGGATAAACGATGCAAAACGTTGCCCCGAAACCCTTTCTATCAATAACGCCAAAAACACATATCCGGTATTGGAATAATCGAACCGTTGTCCGGGGGAAAAATTCAATGGACGGGGATGTTGCAAAAAGAGCTGAAGCACATCTTCATTGTTGGGAAACTCACGCTTTTTCCAATGACGTTCAACCATCCACATATAGTTTTGCAAACCGGAAGTATGGGTAAGAAGGTGCCTGATGGTAATGTTATCGAAAGGAAACTCAGGAATGTAGTCTTTGACCTTATGGTCGATATGAAGTAATTCCTGCTGCTGCAATACCAGCACACCAGCTGCAGTAAAAGTTTTGGAGATGCTTGCCAGTTGAAAAGTAGTTTCGAGATTCATGGGCTCCGAACGGTTGAACGAACTGAAACCAAATGATCTTTCATAAATAACCATCCCGTAGCGGGAAATCAGCACATTGCCGTTAAACCTCTGATCGATCAGAAGCCTGGTGATTTTATGATCAATAAACTCCAGCTCTTCTTCCGAATAAAACATGTGGTTGAAAAAACCTGTAACAGCAGTCTGACCTTTGAAAGGCGCCGAAACACGTCCTCCTTCAAAGGTGGGCATGCTCCATAAAAACAGCACGAAAAGCAGCAGACCGTACCTCGCATTTTCAGGCATCGCTGATATGCGGGCTGCTATGCGGGCAAGGATTACTCTTACTTCCGAAAAAAAACTGTTTTGAAGAAAAAACAACATGGAACAAAAAGATTTATGGTTTTACCAAGCCCACAGTCAAAAGCAAAACCAATTGATTTTCTAACGGTTATTGGTGATTTTGCGTATGCAAAAATACTTCTTCCACACGATTCTTCCTGTTAATTAGGAAAAAATGAGAAAAATATTTTTACAGAAAGAAAATTTTACTAATTTTGCAACGTCAAAAAAGGAACATTCCTCCTTAGCTCAGTTGGTTAGAGCATCTGACTGTTAATCAGAGGGTCCAAGGTTCAAGTCCTTGAGGAGGAGCAAACCAGCCACTAACATTCAAAACGTTAGTGGCTTTTTTTATGTTCTACATTTACCTATTTTACTGAGTTTCTGTATATAAAGATCTCGATCTACGCTTTCTTAGCTCAGTTGGTTAGAGTCCCGCTCCTGCGGGATCCCCCTGCTGGAAACAACAGTTAATACGATTGTATTAAAGATAGTTTTTTACTTTAAACTGGTACCTTTCAATTGCGAAAAATTGGCACTTTTTAATTTGCTATTTACAAGCAAACAAGCCACTAATGCTATTATAAGTGTTAGTGGCTTATTTATTACGTTTAGTTTGTTGGATTTCAGTTTGCATAGTATACCAAAGATATTTTTAAGCATTAGTTAAAAAAAGTTATAATGTTTAACTATTTCGATTAAACGTTAAACAATTACCTCATGATTATGTTTTTTTTGCATTATTAACTTAACTCATTTACCTTATGAAAAAGAACAATTTTAAATCAATTGGCCGCGCGATGACCACAAAACTTATGATACTTTCCGCAGTGGCCTTAATTTTTGTAGCATGTGAGAAAGAAGGCTCTTTCTTAACAGATGAAATGGCACAAACAGAACAATTGCGTACCGGTGAAGAAAACGCTGAACTAAAAAACGGCAGACGTGCTCCCGCACCCTCCAGTCAGTCAATAGCTGAAATAGCTACTGCTGCAGGTTTTGACGAGTTGGTTGGTGCATTGTCGTATGTAGATGCTGAACTGGGCGAAGGCCTGGTTGATCTTTTCCTGAACGGAACCGATCAATTTACCGTATTTGCTCCCACAAACGAAGCTTTTGAAGCTCTTTACGGTGCTCTTGAAGTTGATGGTATCACCGACCTGGATCCAGAACTGGTTCTAGACGTGCTTTTCTACCACGTTGTTGAAGGACGCCGGGCTGCCAACAGTGTAGTACCCCCTGTTCGCCCACGTACAATCACTACTTTGTTGAGTAAAACATTTACAGTAAATTCCAGTGGTGTAATTACCGACATTGCCGGTCAACAGATCAATATTACAGCGGCTAATATTGCCGCTTCCAATGGAATTATTCATGTTATTGACGGCGTATTGCTGCCTTTGGAGTAATCAATTTGTATAGATACATTTTTTCTTTTCCATTTTAGGAAGAAAAATTAATAGGGCTGCCTGATTCAGGTAGCCCTTTTTCTTAATATATCTATAGCTTTTTCTTCTGAAATGCCAATCTTATTTTGTCTCAGGGCGGAAAACTCAACAAACGTTCTAACTCCCCGAACGAGCTATATGCTGCGAAGCATGCACAAATGGCAGTACCTTCGAATAAATCAACCAGCACATCAATAACAACCCCTGCAACTGGAAAGATGACCGGTATTTTCAATGTTAGCCCGTTGTAAAGACGTGCCTGCAAGGCACGTCTCCCATACCCCCCCCATGGACAACCCTGCAGAGACGCGGGCACGTCTCCAATCGGTTGAAAGGCAATGTTCAAGCTCTGTTACTGAATAGTATCTTGTTTTCGGTTTATTTCACCTTTAGCCCCGCCAGCTTCTGCCACTACTGCAATATTGATAATTCTATTCTCCATGGGCCAATCGTTTCATTAATTCCATTATGGCCAGTTCTTTTTCTCTGGCTCTTCCTACACGCAGGGCATCTGTCAGCGCCAGGAG
>SLPR01000265.1 GCA_007131895.1 Bacteroidales bacterium
ATTATTCCCATAACTGAAAAGAGAAGTACAGCGGATGGGCTGCGGGAGAATCTTCATAATAAGGTCCTGCACTGGCTGTATACCGGTAGAGTCTTTGAACCTCCATGCCTTCATTGTTCAGCTCGGTCATATATGCCGTAAATCTCAGGGTGAAGCTCTGACCGTAAGGAACTTCAGCGCTAAACTTTCCGTTTTGTTGCACGCTGACTGCTGTAGACCAGTTCTCATTGAAAAGGACCAGTTGTGTTCCCTGTGGTACATATCCTTGCTGACCGGAAATGAGATTAAAAATAGACGTTCCCTGCCATGCTCTGCTGACAAGCAATGCTGGTGTGCCCAAATCAGTGAAGGTGTAATTGATTTCCCTGAAGGAGGTTTGATCCGGATAAACGGAAACATGTACCGGGTTGGCCTGAAACAGCTTTTTAAGGGTTTCGGAAGGTGCATTGTAAGGCTGAACCTGCTCATATACAAAGGCTTCCGGAATAATCTGAAGGAACACACCCGATTCCCTTGAAGGGACCGAATCAAGCCTTACCATTCCATTATTAACCTCTCCCACATGACTCCATCTTCCAGTGGTTGCATTGGGGTTGAATTGAGAGTAATTTACCGTAAATAGTACCTTTACCCCGTTGGGTGCAGGCTGGAGCCCCAGCTCCTGTGCATTGAGATTGGCAAAAAGATACACTTCCACTGCACCGGTTTTGGTCAAATCAAGTTGAAGTTCCGAATTTTTGATGTCATCTTCACATCCGGAAAAAAGTAAAACTCCTGCGACCAGCAAAAGATACTTTGAAAACATTTTTTTCATGTGATTTTTGATTAAGGTTAAACTTTGGTTGCCAAATAAATCAGTCAATGAATTATGTATGCAGCTTTTCACACACTCATTCCCAGACATCTTAATTATTTTCCATTTTTATGTTAAAATAATTTGCTTCTGATGTATATTAAAGGAAATATAACCGTTAAAAAAAACAAATTCAAACCCAGGTCTAATTATCCATACCCCTTGTCTTAATCTGCAAAAACATTCAGCTTAAAACCTCTCTGTAAAAGATAAGTGGACAAATATAACAAATAAACCAATACCTCAATTAATTTAACCAAATAATTTTATGTTAAGGGCTTTATAAACGCTAAAAAGATAGGGGAAGATCAGTAATTTTTAACATTTTGAAAAGTGTATCCGGGTGCAGAAGCACTGTATCTTACCAAAAGAGCGTCCTGGTTATAGCGAATTTTCTGACCCAGCCCCTGAATAAAGTGGTGGGGTGAGCTGTAGTCACCCCACCACTAAATTAAAACTGTGCATGTTAAAGCTGACAGGAGTTCAGGAATTTATTTTAGTCCGGTGGCGACTTTCAGCTCGCCACCGGACAAGCGGATGTATTGGAGGAAGACGGAATAAGCTCAGAACTCTTCCCTTACCTCCACGATCTTATAAATCTTATCGCCTCTTCTTACAACATCGGGCACAGCGAATGAACACATTTCTCCTTTGGCAGTGCGCTGCACAGGTTTTAGTTCCACGCGGATTTCACCAGGTTTCATTTCCAGCACCCCGGTGGTAGGTCCGGTGATGTATATTTCGTCATCTGAATGCAGTTCTCCGGTTTCCATTTTCACTTCAGCTACACCCAGTTTGGTGAAATAGTTGGTGACTTTCCCCACGTAAACTTTCTTTTGGCTAGCCTGCGAGCCGTATCTTTCGGTCCACTCCCCCATTTTCCTTCCCAGGTAATAGCCATCCCAGAAACCGCGATTATATACTTTCTTCAAATCAACGAGCCACTTATCCACTTTGTCGCGGGTAAACGTTCCGTTGAGACAGGCATCGGCAGCTTCGCGGTACACCCGGGTTACTGTTTTCACGTACTCGGGACCACGGCCACGCCCTTCAATCTTGAAAACCGTTACACCGGCCTTTACAATCTTATCGATAAACTCCAGGGTGCAAAGGTCTTTGGGCGACATGATGTATTCGTTCTCGATGTCCAGTTCAAACTCTCCCTCCTTGTCTTTTACCGTATACCCCCTGCGGCATAGTTGCAGGCAGGCACCACGGTTGGCCGAATGGTTCATGTTGTCGAGGCTGAGATAGCACTTTCCACTAACGGCCATGCACAGTGCGCCATGTACAAATACTTCAATTTCCACGAGATTGCCTGATGGCCCTTTTATCTGCTCCCTTTCAATCCCTTCTGCAATATCAGCAACCTGTTTTAAGCTGAGTTCACGGGCAGTGACCATCACATCGGCATAACGACTGAAAAACTTCACTGCCTGCAAATTGGTAATATTGCATTGGGTGGAAATATGCACTTCGATTCCCTGGCTATGGGCATAATCAATCACACTCAAATCGGAAGCAATAACCGCGGAAATGCCCGCATTTTTTGCTCTTTGAAGTGTGGTTTGCATCTCCTCCATCTCTGCATCGTAAATGATGGTATTGAGGGCCAGGTAGGTTTTTATTTGATGATACTTTGCTATTTCTACAATCTGATCCAGATCATCCAGGGTAAAATTCTGCGACGAACGTGAACGCATGTTCAGTTTCCCTACACCAAAATAGACCGAATTGGCTCCTCCCTGGATGGCGGCCATCAGGGATTCAAAAGATCCAACAGGAGACATTATTTCGATGAATTGCGACATAGGGTTAAAGTGAAGGTGAAGATTAAGGTAAATTTAGAGGCTGAGCTTTAGCGAAGTCCCACGACCGGAGGGATGCGGGATTGAGAATATCATGAGAGTTTTCCTTTGTAGTCTTCGTAGCCGAAAAAGCGGCAGGGGGCAAAGGTTCCGTCTTCCTTCCAGATACCAATGGAAGGGTGCTTTACTCCATTGAAATAGGTGGTTTTCACCATGGTATAGTGTATCATGTCGTCGAACACCACCTGATCTCCCACTTTCAATTCTTTTTCAAAAGAGTAATCTCCCATGCCCATATAATCACCGGCCAGGCAGGTCAGTCCACCCATGCGATAGACAGGTTTTCCTTCCTGTGCATCGGTGGCACCTAAAATTTTAGGTTTGTAAGGCATCTCCAGGCAGTCGGGCATGTGTGCCGAAAAACTCACATCGAGCATGGCTACTTTGATGCCTTTGCTTTCGATGATATCCTGCACAGTAGATACCAGGTAACCGGTTTGCCAACCCACGGCTTCACCAGGCTCAAGAATCACCTTCTCAAGATTAGGATAGCGCTTGCGGAAATCTTTCAGCAACTTTACCAGGTGTTGTATATCATAATCCTTGCGCGTAATATGATGGCCTCCTCCCATGTTGAACCAGCGGGCCTGTTTGATAAGGGAAGAGAATTTCTCCTCCACTTTGGCCAGGGTACGTTCCAATACGAAGGAGTCATTCTCGCATAGTACGTGGAAATGCAATCCTTCAACATTCGCTGGCAATACGTCGGGCATCTGATCCCTGGTTATTCCCAGTCGTGAACCGGGAATAGCAGGGTTATACAGGTCGGTTTCCACCTCTGAATACTCCGGATTGATGCGCAATCCCATGCTGATGGGTTTGTGAAAAGCTTTTACCTTCTCCTTGTATCTCTCAAACTGACTCAGGGAGTTGAAAGAGAGATGGCTGCTGTAATGCATTATCTGCTCCATCTCTTCTTCGAAAAACACCGGGCAATAGGTATGTGCTTCGGCACCCATCTCCTCAAAAATCAGGCGTGCCTCATGGAGGGAGCTGGCTGTGGCCCCACTCAGGTATTGCTTGATCATGGGAAAGGTTGACCACATGGCATAGCCTTTCAGCGCACAGATGATTTCCACATCTGCTTCTTTCTGCACCAGGTTCAGTATCTCAAGATTGATCCTCAAAAGGCTTTCATCAAGCACGAAGCAGGGGGAGGGGATTTGGTTGAAATCCATATAGTTAATTGTTAATTCTACATTTCAACAGGTAACGGTTGATCAACAGCCTCATGCCAGGGCAACCCATACTTAGGCAGTTTCTCCATAAACGGATCGGGGTTGAATTCTTCTACGTTGAAAACACCTTTTCCGGTCCATTTGCCGGTAAGCATCATCATGGCGCCAATCATGGCCGGCACACCGGTAGTAAAGGAGATGGCCTGGGCTTTTACATCCTTGTAGGCATCGGAATGAGAGCAGTTGTTCCATACATAATAGGTGCGATCTTTACCGTCTTTAATTCCTTTGATTTGACATCCGATGGAGGTCTGTCCCTTATAACCTTCCCCAAGTGAGGAGGGTTCGGGAAGCAATGCTTTCAGGAATTCAAGGGGTACAATGTCCATCCCTTTGAAATTAATGGGTTTGATACCTGTCATACCCACTTCCTGCAGTACGTTGAGGAAGTTGATATACTTTTCTCCGAATGTCATCCAGAACCGGGCTCTTTTGAGGGTGGGGTAGTTTTTTACCAGCGACTCCAACTCTTCATGATACAACAGATAAGAGGAACGGGGTCCGATTTCGGGATATTCAATGGACTTGCTGATTTCAAGGGGCTTGGTTTCCACCCATTTTCCGTTTTCCCAGTAACGCCCGTTTTGGGTGATTTCACGAATATTGATTTCGGGATTGAAATTGGTAGCAAAAGATTTTCCATGATCGCCGGCGTTGCAATCCACGATATCAAGATAGTGCATTTCATCGAAATAATGCTTGGCCGCATAGGCAGTAAAAACACCGGTTACACCCGGGTCAAATCCACATCCCAACACAGCCAGGATGCCAGCTTCTTTGAATCTTTCGTGGAAAGCCCACTGCCATTTGTATTCAAACTTGGCCACATCCCTGGGCTCATAATTGGCCGTGTCGAGGTAATGGGTTTTGGTTTGCAGACAGGCTTCCATAATGGTAAGGTCCTGGTATGGGAGTGCAACATTGATAACCATGTCGGGCTTAAAGTCCTCTATCAATTCCACCAGTTCAGGAACATTGTCGGCATCTACCTGTGCGGTTCTTACCCTGTCGCCCCCGATGTCGTGGGCTATTGCATCACATTTTTCAATTGTACGGCTGGCCAGCAGTATATCGGAAAAAACTTCCGGTACGGCAGCACATTTGCGGGTGACAACATTGCCTACTCCACCTGCTCCAATAATCAATACCTTGCTCATAATGAATATATTTTTTACACTTAAAAATTATACTTTCTTACTGCAAAAATAGGAAATTCCACGAACCTTTTAAGGAAAAAACAGGGTAGACTCAAATGAGTCTCCTCTTTTGGAAGATATTTTCAGATTTCAGCAAACATCCATCCTGCAATAGCTGTTAAAATACAAAACCGGGTCTAAGGTTGACATGTAAGTTTACAGATATTCTGCAAGGATTGCCTTAAAAAGCCTCATTAACCAATCAATCAAAATAAAAAGGATGCTCAAAGGAAAAGGAATTAAATCACCGTGCATTGACGTATGCATCAGTCGGGACGGAATATGTATAGGTTGCTATCGTACGCTGGACGAAATGGCCGGCTGGCAAAGCTATACTGAAAAGCAGAAAGCTGAAGTACTGGAAAAAATCAAGG